>JBEGOD010000158.1:0-52529 GCA_041182185.1 Pseudomonadota bacterium | reverse complement strand
TCTTGACCATCAGGCCACCACGCCGCTCGCGCCAGAAGCTCTGGCGGCGATGTTGCCGTGGCTGTCGGGTCCGGACAGCATGGGGTTCGCCAATCCGCATTCGATGCACCGCGCCGGGCGCGCGGCGGCGGCGGCGGTGGAGCTGGCGCGTGAGCAGGTGGCCGGGCTGCTGCCCAAGGGCGGGCGGGTGATCTTCACCAGCGGTGCGACCGAGGCGCTTAACCAGGCGCTGCGCTCGGTTCCGCGCGGGACGATTGCCTATTCCGCGCTGGAGCACTCGGCGGTGGTCAATGCGGCGATTGCCAGCGGTGAGGAAGTCCACGAGTTGCCGGTTGGTGCTGATGGCCTGGTCGATCCGGAGGTGCCACTGCCCGAAGGCGTCGGTCTGGTCGCCGTGATGCAGGTGAATAACGAGATCGGCACGATCCAGCCGGTCGAGCTACTGGCTGAGCGCGCGCATGCGGCGGGGGCGCTGTTCCTGTGCGATGCGGTCCAGGGCGCGGGCAAGCTGGCTCCACCGGAAGGAGCGGACCTGATCGCGATTACCGCGCACAAGCTCTATGGCCCCAAGGGCATTGGCGCGCTGTGGGTGCGCGATGGTGTTGCGATCGGCCCATTCATGGCGGGTGGCGGCCAGGAAAGCGGACTGCGCTCCGGCACGCTCAGCCCCGCACTCTGCGCCGGCTTCGGCGCGGCGGCGGCCCTGGCGCAGGAACGGATGGAAACCGATTTCCAGCACCTGTCAGGGCTTGCGGCCGCCGCCCGCGCGATCCTCTCGCGCTGGACGGTCAACGGCAGCGAGACCGCGCGCTGGCCCGGCAACCTCAACCTGCAGCTGGAGGGGCTGAATTTCCCGCGCCTGCTCAGCGATTGCCGCGATATCGCCTTTTCCGCGGGCTCGGCCTGCGGCAGCGGCACCGGTGCGCCCAGCCGGGTGCTGACCGCGATCGGCCTCGAGCCGGTCCAGGCCCGCAATTCGATCCGCCTCGGCTTTGGCCGATACACGACGCACGAGGAGGTCGAAACGGCCTGCCGCGCGCTCGAAGCCGCCGCCCAGGCGCAGGGAGTGTAATGATGCCCAAGGTCACCTTCATCACCGCCAAGGGCGAACGCATCGTGGCCGAAGCCGCCGATGGCGCCTGCCTGCTGGAAGTGGCGCAGAATGCCGACATGCCGCTCGAAGGCACCTGCGAAGGGCAGATGGCCTGTTCTACCTGCCATGTGATCATCGGCCAGGACTGGTTCGCCAGGCTGCCGCCGGCCAGCGAGGACGAGGAAGACATGCTCGACCTGGCCGCCGGGGTGACCCGCACCAGCCGCCTGGCCTGCCAGATCACGCTTTCCGCGGCGCTCGATGGTCTCGAAGTGCGGATTCCGGGGGAAAGCCACAACATGCAGCGCCGCTGACCCTTGGCGGTGGATTTGCGCGCCTGCTAGGGCGCTGACCACATGACGACTGACATCATCGAACCTGATCCTTTTGACGCCATCGTTGACGCGCCGTTCGATGCCGCGCTCAGCGAGCGCTACCTGGTCTATGCGCTGTCCACGATCACCGCGCGGTCGCTGCCGGACCTGCGTGATGGACTGAAGCCGGTCCACCGCCGCTTGCTCTGGGCAATGCGGCAGCTGAAGCTGAACCCCAACGATGCCTACAAGAAGTCGGCCCGCGTGGTCGGCGACGTGATCGGCAAGTATCACCCGCATGGCGACCAGTCGGTCTACGATGCCATGGTCCGCCTCGCGCAGGATTTCTCGCTGCGCTACCCACTGGTCGACGGGCAGGGCAATTTCGGCAACATCGACGGCGATAACGCTGCCGCCTATCGTTACACCGAAGCCCGCCTGACCAAGACTGCGATCCAGCTGATGGCCGGGCTGGACGAGGGCACGGTAAACTTCATCCCGACCTACAACGGGGAAGAGGAAGAGCCCGAGATCTTTCCGGGCCTGTTCCCCAACCTGCTCGCCAATGGCTCCAGCGGGATCGCCGTGGGGATGGCGACCAATATTCCCAGCCACAACGTCGCCGAGATCATCGATGCGGCGCTGCTGCTGATCGACAATCCCCATGCCGAGCACGCCGCGCTGATGGAGCTGTTCCAGGGGCCGGATCTCCCGACCGGCGGGATCGTGGCCGAAAGTCGCGAGGTCATTTCCCGCGCTTATGAAACCGGGCGTGGCGCGCTGCGGGTGCGCGGGCGGTTCTCGACCGGGCGCAATGCCGATGGTTCGTGGGAAGAATCGGGCATCGAAAAGCTGGGCGGCGGGGCCTGGCAGCTGGTGATCTCCGAAATTCCCTACCAGCTCGCCAAGGGCAAACTGATCGAGCAGGTCGCCCAGCTTATCGCAGACAAGAAGCTGCCGATCCTGGAAGACGTGCGCGATGAGAGCGACGAGCAGATCCGCCTGGTCTTCGTGCCCAAGAGCCGCAACGTCGATCCCGAGTTGCTCAAGGAATCGCTGTTCAAGCTGACCGATCTGGAAACCCGGTTCGGGCTTAATCTCAATGTCCTTGATGCCAGCCGCACCCCCGGCGTGCTCAGCCTCAAGCTGGTGCTGCAGGAATGGATCAAGAGCCAGATCGACATCCTGGTCCGCCGCAGCGAGCACCGCCTGGCCAAGATTGCCGACCGGCTGGAGCTGCTGGGCGGCTATATCATCGCCTTCCTCAACCTTGACCGGGTGATCGAGATCATCCGCACCCAGGATGAGCCGAAGCCGGTGATGATGGCCGAGTTCGAGCTGACCGACCGGCAAGCCGAAGCAATCCTCAACATGCGGCTGCGCTCACTGCGCAAGCTCGAGGAAATGGAACTGCGGCGCGAGCGTGACGATCTGCTGGCCGAGAAGGAGGAGCTTGATAAGCTGCTCGAAAGCCCGGCCCGCCAGCGCACCCGCCTGAAGCGCGATCTCGGCAACCTGCGCAAGGACTATGCCGAGACGACCCTGCTCGGCCGCCGCCGCACCACCATTGCCGAGGCCGCGCCGACAGTGGAATTCTCGATGGACGCGATGATCGAGAAGGCGCCGGTCACGGTGATCCTCTCGGCCAAGGGCTGGATCCGCGGCGCATCGGGGCATGAGGCGCTCGACAAGGAGTTCAAGTTCAAGGAGGGCGATGGCCCGGCCTTTGCACTCCACGCCCAGACCACCGACAAGCTGCTGGTCGCCTGCGACAACGGCCGGTTCTACACGCTGGGCTGTGACAAGCTGCCCTCCGCGCGCGGCTTTGGCGAACCGGTCCGGACCATGATCGATATCGATGCCGGGGCAGAGATTGTGGCGCTGCTGGTCTACAAGCCCAAGGCGCAACTGCTGCTCGCCAGCAATGCCGGCCGGGGCTTTGCCGCCGAGGCGGACGAGCTACTGGCCGAAACCCGCAAGGGCCGCGGGGTGATGACCACCAAGCCGGGCGTCAAGCTGGTGGTGGTGCGCGAAATCCCCCCCGAACACGATCACATCGCCGTGGTCGGCGACAACCGCAAGCTGGTGATCTTCAGCCTGGAAGAGCTGCCGATCCTCGCCAAGGGCCAGGGCGTAACCCTGCAGCGCTTCCGCGATGGCGGCCTGGCCGATGCGACCACGCTCAAGCTGGACGAGGGCCTGTCGTGGAAGATGGGCGGCGACACCGGGCGGGTGCGGACCGAAAGCGACATGCGGCTGTGGAAGGTTGCGCGCGGGGCTGCTGGACGCCTGCCGCCGAACGGCTTCCCGCGGGATAACAAGTTCTAGCGCTTCGGCACCAGGATCAGCTTGTCGCCCTCGACCCGCCAGCTGGCGAGTTGGCTGAGCAGGTTCATGCCGATCACCTGGGTATCGTAGTCGGTATCCTGCGGGACGGCGACAGGTAGCCCACGCACTTCGATATTGCCGAAGCGCAGGACGTCGACCTTGCCCATGGTGGCGGTGATCACGCCGTTGGCGGTTTCGAGTTCAAGTGGGGCTTGGGTGGTGTCGGGTTGAATGCCGAGCTCTTCGGCCGCAGAACGCCCGACTCCGGTAAAGGTCGCGCCGGTGTCGATCAGGAAATCCAGCTCGCGCCCGTTGACCTCGGCGGTGACCCAGAAGTGACCGTCCCTGGCGAGCGGGACGATCGTCTCGCTGCCGCTGACAGTGAGGGCCGGGCGGCGATGCAGTTCGAGTTCGGCGTCGGAGCGCTCGGCGGTATAGGCCAGCTGGCCGACCAGCAGCAGCCCCGCCGCCAGCATCCCAAGATAGCCGGTCTGGCGCAGGCCCCGGGCGAGGCCAGGATGGTCACGCTCGATCATCCAGCCGGTCGCAGCCGCCAACACCGCGATGATCGCGATGACCAGCAGCGGCTCGTTGAAGACCAGTTCGCTCACGCCCCCTCGCTCAGCTCCGCGTCGAGCAGGGCCGGGATCACCGCATCGGCAAAGCCAGCGGCGATCCAGCCGCCTTCGATCCGGCGCAGCACGCGAGCGACATCCGGTCCGGCCTTGATCCCGCGCGCAACCACATCCCCGCCTTTCAAGGGAAACGCCGGGATTTCCCAGCCATCGAGCGATGCTGCGTCGGCGCCCGTGAGCAGCAGCCGGTCAAGCGCGGCAGCCCGGCCCAGCCGGTAGGCGAGCGGACGGGCCTCCTGCTCCGAGCCATCGCGCGCCGCCGCCAGGGCCAGCCGTTTCTTCTGCGCGCCCGACAGCCGGAAACGGCTGGCGGCCGCTTCGGCGAACTGCACGTCAGGCGGGAGCAGCGCGGCGAGGCGGCGCAGGGGATCGGGCGCGATCTGCTGGCGCGTTTCCTCGGCCACCAGCGCGGCGAGGGCAGCGACATCGGCCTCGGGCAGGACCACTTCGAGCACGCCGAGTTCGGCCATTCGCGCCACTGTCGGCGCCGGATCGGCAAGCGAGAGGAGGTTCATCATCTCCATGCCCACCCGCTCGCGCGACAGGCCTTTCAGCGTGGCGGCGAGTTCGGAACAGGCACTCTCAGAGGCGGCATCGGCCGGCATTGAACCGAACCGCGCCTGGAAGCGGAAATAGCGCAGGATCCGCAGGTGATCCTCGCGGATGCGCTGGTGCGGATCGCCAATAAAGCGCACCCGCCGCGCGGCGAGATCGTCCAGTCCGCCGAACCAGTCGAAAATTTCACCGCTTGCCGGATCGGCATAGAGCGCGTTGATCGTGAAATCGCGGCGGGCGGCATCGTCCTGCCAGTCGCTGGCAAAGGCGACGGTGGCGCGGCGGCCATCGGTGCTGACGTCATGGCGCAGGGTGGTGATTTCGACCGGCCCCTGCGGCAGGATGGCGGTTACGGTGCCGTGATCGATCCCGGTCGGCACCACCTGGATCCCGGCATCCTTCAGCCGCTGCATCACCGTGTGCGGCTCAAGCGGGGTGGCGATGTCGACATCCTTGACCGGAATGCCCAGCAAGGTGTCGCGCACTGCGCCGCCGACATAGCGGGCATTGCCAGGGCCAAGCGTGGCCACGAGCGCGGCGAGGTCCTCGCGCTTTGCCCAGTCAGCCTGAAGCAGGGCGGCCATCACCAGGCAATCCGCCGCGACAGGTTATGGATGATCGCCGCGGTTACTCCCCAGATGCGATGCTGCTGCCACATGATCTCGATGTAGCGCCTTTCCGCGCCCTGCCAAAATGCCGATTGTTCGACCTGGTTGGTACGGTTGAACACGAAGTCGACCGGGGCTTCGAACCATTGCGCCACCTCGGTCGGGCTGGGGTTGAGCTCCAGGTCGGGCGGCACCACGGCGATCACCGGGGTTACTTCATAGCCGGTGCCGGTGCGGTAGGTGTCGCTGGTCCCGATTACGGTCACGTCGCGCTCGTGAATGCCCAATTCTTCCCAGGCCTCGCGCAGCGCGGCTTCCACCGGGCTCTCGCCGGGATCGATCTTGCCGCCGGGAAAGGCGACCTGGCCAGGGTGCGAGCGCATGTTCGACGGGCGGTGGATCATCAGGAATCCCGGTCGCTCACGCTCGGTGATCGCGGCGAGGACCGCGGCGGGGCGGAACGTGCCGCCGTGGCGTTCGTCCGACAGCAGGTTGTCGATCTCTTGCGCATGCCCGTCTTCGTGCAAGGCGCGCAGCCGCGCGACGAGTTCGCTCATGCCGGCACCAGCGAGAAGCGCGCGCCCTGGCTGGTGACGGTCAACTCGGCATCGGCCAGTTCGACCAGTTGCAACCAGGTGCTGCGGTTGATCCGTGCTTCGCAGCCGTTGCGGACCGCCAGGTAGATCGCCGGCAACTCGGCCGTGCCGCGCGCCGCCAGCGGATGATCCGGCCCAGCGACGATCACGTCATCGGTGTTGAGCTTGAAGGTCAGCGCCCCGTCCTGCGCGGCAACATCGGTGGCGATGAAGGCTGCATCCTCCACCATGATCGACTGCTTTTCGAGTGGCGTGACCAGGAAGTAGCGGCCGTCTTCCTCGCGGCGCAGCAGGCCGGCAAAGGCGCGGACCATCGCCGGGCGGCGGATTTCCCCACCATCGTGGAACCAGCGCCCGTCGGCCCGGATGATCATAAGGCTGTCGCCGCTGGCCTGCGGATTCCACTCAGCGACCGGTGGGAGCTTTCGCTGCGCATTCAGCGCGGCGATCTCCGCGAGGCTCAGCGTGGCAAGGTCGGGCAGGGGTTCATAAGGCATCGGCGCTGCGATGCCAGATCAGGCTAGCCGCGCCAAGGGCCCAGCATACCCTTGGCGGGCAGGACTGCGGGATTGTCGCAGCGCGCCAGCAGGCGGTGCCGCTTGAATGGACCGGGCAGGTCCCAGTCGGCCGTGTGGGCATTGGTGAAGCCCCAGAAGCGGCCATAGTATTCCGGATCGCCAATCATCACCTGCGGTAGCGGTGCCTGGGGCGAGAGCGCGGCCAGGCTGGCGGTCATCAGCGCCTTGCCATAGCCGGCGCCTTGGGCGGCAGGTTCGACCGCGACCGGGCCGACCATGATCATCGGGTGGCGGCGCCCATCCGGATCGGTCAGCGCGACCGGCCAGCACTGGATCGTGCCGACCAGGTGTTCATCCGTGTCGATCGCGGCAAAGGACAGGCCGGGCAGCCAGTCGGTCCCCTCGCGCACCTTGTAAGCGGTGCGCTTGTGCCGCTCGGGCTCGAAGGCGCGATCGAGCAAGGCTTCGACCAGCGCGGGATCGACATTGTCGAGCGGGATCAGGGTGGGACCGTCAGTCATAGGCGCGCGCCCCTAAGCCGCGGGCGCGCGCTTGTCGATGGCTTTAGCGTTTTGCCGGGGTCAGTTTCAGCAGGCGGCCGCCCTCGCGGTCTTCGATTACCAGCAGCGAACCATCAGCGGCTTCGGCCACATCGCGGATTCGTTTGTCCATCGGATAGCGGGCCACTTCGGTTGCCTGCTCGCCATCGATCTTCAGCCGCACCAGAGCCTTGGGGCCGAGACCAGCGACCAGCACCTGGCCTTTCCAGTCGCGGAAGCCCTTGCCGGAATAGAAAATCATGTCACCGGGCGCGATCATCGGCGTCCAGGTGATCGCCGGGGCGGCGATGTCGGGCCGAGTGTTGTGCGGCGGAATGTCCTTGCCGTCATAGTGATCACCTTCGGACACCACCGGCCAGCCATAGTTCTTGCCGGGTTGGACCAGGTTCAGCTCGTCCCCACCTTTCGGGCCGTGTTCGATATCCCACAGTCGCCCCTTGGGGTCGAAAGCCAGGCCAAGGATGTTGCGGTGACCGTAGGACCAGATTTCGGCGCTGACGCCGCCCTGGTCGGCAAAGGGATTGCCGGGGGCGGGCCTGCCATCGGGCAGCAGGCGCAAGACCTTGCCGAGATTGACTGACAAGTCCTGGGCCGGGTCCATCTTCTGCCGGTCGCCAGAGCCGACGAACATCAGCTTGCCATCGGGCGAGAAGGCGATGCGGTGCGAGAAGTGCCCGCGACCGGTGGTTTTCGGACTCTGGCGCCAGATCACTTCGAGCCCCTCGACCCGAGGGGAATCCCCGCCGACGATCTTGCCGCGGCCGATCACCGCGCCCCGGGTGTCGTTCTCCCCCGGTTCGACCCAGGAGAGATAGATTGTGCTGGTTTTCGCAAAGTCAGGAGCAAGGACCACGTCGCCCAGTCCGCCCTGACCGCCGGCATCAACCTTCGGCATGCCGGCGACGTTCTTAACGGTTCCGTCGACCAGCTTCATCGTCCCGCCCTTTTCGGTCACCAGCACGCCGCCATGCGGCAGCACGGCAATCGCCCACGGGGATTCGAGCGTGGCCAGCGGGGTGATGGTGAAGGCCGCCTTGGTTTCCTTGGCGGCAGGGGTATCCCCAGCAACCGAGGGGCTGCAGCTTGCGAGGAAGGCGGCGAGCGGGAAAAAGGTCCGGATGATGGTTCTGGTCATGGCCCCATAGATGGAAGCAAGGCTGCGCTTTGCCAAGAGGACGAAAGGCCGGGTCGTGATCGGCGTGGACGAGGCCGGGCGCGGCCCGCTCGCCGGACCGGTTGTGGCCGCCGCTTGCGTGCTGGGGCCGGATGCGCCGGCCGGGCTGGACGATTCCAAGAAACTCTCGGCGAAGCGCCGCGCCGTGCTGGAGCCGCAGATCAAGGTCAGCTGCCGCTGGGCGCTCGGCGTGGTCGAGGCTGATGAGATTGACCGGATCAACATCTTCGCCGCGACGATGCTGGCGATGACCCGCGCGGTGTCCGCTCTGGCGCTCGAGCCTGACGAAGTGTTGATCGACGGCAACATGACCCCGGCCGGTCGTCACCCGGACTGGTGCTGGCCCGCCCGGGCGATCGTGGGCGGGGACGGGCTGGAGCCTTGCATCTCCGCAGCTTCGATCCTGGCCAAGGAACACCGCGACCGGCTGATGCGCGAATATGCCCGGGCGCACCCTCATTACGGCTGGCACACCAACATGGGCTACGGCACGGCCGAGCACCTCGCGGCCCTGCGCGAACATGGTCCAAGCCCGCTGCACCGCCGCAGTTTTGCCCCCGTGGCGCAACTGGTGCTGATCTGATGCAAATATTTCCGGGCCGAGTCCCGCGCGCCACACCCACCAGATGTTGAGTCCGGATCGATTCACGGGACTCTAGATGCTGTGCCGGACTCGCTCTGTTCCGCTTCTGAGTTGGCTGAATCGCAAGGATTCCTGCGGAGTCGCCCCTTGACGCGGGACTCCGGATGACTCACCCTGTGGATAACTTTTGCAGTTTTCAGGGAATATCATGGGCCAGATGCTGGTGGGTGAAAAGGCGCGGTTGAAGGCTGCGCGCGAGGTGATCCGGCCGGATCTGCCGATCGGCCGGATCCTTGATGGCGACTGCATCGAGGCGATGCGCAGCCTGCCCGACGCCTCGATCGACATGATCTTTGCCGATCCGCCCTATAACCTGCAACTGGGCGGAGACCTGTCGCGCCCCGATGGCAGCCATGTCGATGCCGTGACCGATCACTGGGACCAGTTCGACAGCTTTGCCGCCTATGACAAGTTCAGCCGCGAATGGCTGACCGAGGCGCGCCGTCTGCTCAAGCCCAATGGCTCGCTGTGGGTGATCGGGTCCTACCACAACATCTTCCGCCTCGGCGCGATGCTGCAGGACATGGGCTTCTGGATTCTCAACGACATCGTCTGGCGCAAGGCCAACCCGATGCCGAACTTCAAGGGCACCCGCTTTACCAACGCGCACGAAACGCTGATCTGGTGCTCGATGGGGGAAAAGGCCAAGTACACTTTCAACTACCGCGCGATGAAGACCCTGAACGACGAGCTGCAGATGCGCTCGGACTGGGTCCTGCCGATCTGCGGCGGGCAGGAGCGGCTCAAGAAGGAGGGCCACAAGGTCCATCCGACCCAGAAGCCCGAAGCACTGCTCTACCGGGTGATGCTGGCCACGACCCACAAGGGCGACGTGGTGCTCGATCCCTTCTTCGGCACCGGCACAACCGGCGCAGTCGCCAAGCGCCTGGGGCGCGAATGGATCGGCTGCGAGCGCGAGAGCATCTACCGCGAAGCCGCGCTGGAACGGATCGAGCTGGCCCTGCCGCTCGACGAATCCGCGCTCACCACGATGCAGAGCGCCAGGTCCGCGCCAAAGGTGGCCTTTGGCACACTGGTCGAAACCGGCTGGATCCAGGCTGGGACCAAGGTGTTTGACAAGAAGCGCAAGCTCAATGCGACCATTCGCGCCGATGGCTCGCTGGTGACCGGGGGTGACATCGGCTCGATCCACGGCCTCGGCGCCAAGCTGCAGGGCGCGCCGAGCTGCAACGGCTGGACCTTCTGGCATATCGAGCACGAGGGCGCGTTGCAGCCGCTCGACGCGATCCGGCAACTCTACTTGCTGGCGACGGAAGATTGAGCACCGCCCACTACCTCCGCCCGATTGCCCTGGCTGAATCGCCGCAGAGCGAAGAGGGCGAGGCGCTGCGCATTGCCGGCGGGCTGACCTATGCCAGCCGCTTTGCGGTGATCGGCCGCGAAGACGGCAAGGTAGTCTCGCGCGAGCGCTATTCTGCGGCGGAGCTGCGCGCGGTCTTGCCGGACCTGTCGCACGACTTGCAGGCGCAGTTCGCAAATCTCCAGCGCGCCCATGCGCCGCTCGAATGTGGAGCCAGGACCGTGCGGCTCGACCAGCCGCAGATCATGGGCATCCTCAACATGACGCCCGACAGCTTTTCGGACGGCGGCCAGTTCATGGACGATCCGGAAATCGCCGCCGCCCATGCCGCCACCATGCTCGAAGCCGGCGCGGCGATCATCGACATCGGCGGGGAAAGCACCCGGCCTGGCGCCGCTGCGGTCTGGGAAGGCGATGAATTGAAGCGCGTTGTGCCGATGGTCGAGCGGCTCGCTGCATCGGGTGCGGCCATCTCGATCGACACCCGCCGCCCGGCGGTGATGGAAGCCGCTCTGGCGGCAGGCGCACAGATCATCAATGACGTTTCGGCGCTGCGCCACGATCCGCGCAGCCTGGAATTTGCCGCCCGTTCAGGCGCCCCGGTGGTGCTGATGCATGCCCCGGGCGAAGGCGACGACCTGCACACCGGCGGCGGCTATACCGATGTGGTGCTCGACGTGTTCGACTGGCTGGCCGCGCGGCGCGATGCGGCCATCGCTGCCGGAATTCCGCGCGCAAGGATCGTGCTCGATCCGGGCATCGGTTTCGGCAAGTCGGTGGCGGACAATCTTGCCCTGCTTAACGCCCTGCCGCTGTTCCACGCGCTCGGCCAGCCGCTGCTGGTCGGGGCCAGCCGCAAGCGGATGATCGGCGCGCTGTCCGGCGAGGCTCCGGCGCACCAGCGGCTCGGCGGCTCGATCATGCTCGCCACGAGGGCGCTGGAGGCTGGGGTGCAGCTGCTGCGCGTCCATGACGTGGCCGAAACCGTCCAGGCCCAGCGTGTCTGGCGCGGTCTGCGCGATGCGGCGCTGACCGATTTCAGCCAGCTAGCGCTTTAGGCGACGTTGTCGATCCCGAGGTCGGACAGCTTCCGGTAAAGTGTCGAACGACCAATCCCGAGCCGCCGTGCGACTTCGGTCATGCGGCCGCGATAGTGGCCGATGGCGAGGCGGATCACGTCGGCCTCGATATCTTCCAGCGGGCGCAGATTGCCGTCGGAGGTGTAGAGCGTGACCCCAACCGCCTCGTGGTGGTGGACCGCGCTGTTGCCGGCCTCGCCCAGCATATTGGCAAGCTGCGGAAAATCGTCGGCGGTCAGGGCATCGCCGTCGCAGAATACGGCGGCGCGGAACAATACAGCCTGAAGCTGGCGGACATTGCCTGGCCAGTCATAGGCGGTCAGTAGCGCCAGCGCTCCGTCGGTAATCCCGATCTCACGCAGACCCGGCTGTTCGCCGATCCTGCCCAGGAAATGGCGAGCCAGCGCTGGAATATCGCCAGCGCGCTCGCGCAGTGGCGGCAATTGCACAGTCACGCTGGACATGGCCTGATGCAGCTCGGCCAGGAAATGCCCGCCCTCGACCATATCCTTGAGCGGCAGGTTGCTGGCCGCGATCAGCCGTACATCGATCCGGAACGAGTGGCGCGCCCCGATCGGGCGGACATCGCCGCGCTGCAGCGATTCGAGCAGGCGCTCCTGCACAGCCGGTGGCAGGCGGTCGACCTCGTCGAGTGCCAAGGTGCCGCCATCAGCATGCTGGAGCGCGCCGACATGGCGATCGAAGGCCCCTGGGAAGGCCCCTTTTTCATGCCCGAACAGGGCAGATTCAACCGAATTGGCGGGAATGGAGCCAACATTGAGCAGCCGGAACGGGGCCTTGGCGCGCGGGCTGGCAGCCTGCATCGCGCGGATCAGCATTTCCTTGCCAGTGCCGCTTTCGCCCTCGATCAGCACCGGTCCGTGATTGCGGGCCGCCTTGGCAGCGATGGCAAGCGCGGTCCGGAAGGTTGGCGAAGCGCCGATCATTGCGTCGAAATCCTGGCTCGACGGCATTTTTTCGGTCAGCGGCATCAGCTCGTCGCGCGGCGCTTCGCGCGTGGTCGCCATGCGCAGCGCCTGCATCAACCGTTCGGGCGAGACGGGCTTGACCAGGTAGTCGGTCGCCCCGGCGCGCATCGCCTCGACCGCCAGCAGCGGCGAGGCCGAGGCCGTGAGCATCAGGATCGGCAGCGCCGGGCGGCGGCTCTTGAGCTCGGCAATCAGGGTGCAGGCTTCGTCGCCCGGCACCCATTGATCGAGGATGATCGCGCCCAGCTGCATGCCCTGGCGGGTGCCGAGCGTGGCAATGGCGGTTTCCGAATCGCGGACCACAAGCGTGCGCCAGCCTTCGCGCGCGGCAAGCGCGGAGATCAACCGGCTCTGCGCCGGTTCATCGTCGATCAGCATCAGTGTTTGCTGCTCGAAATCCGCCATGGTCTTGCTGTACTTCCCTGGTCCTGTGCGTCGCTGCGATAGCGCAAGGGAGTAAAGAGGCGATTAAGCCTGCAAATTGGGCATAGTTCCATCGTTGGGGCCTTGAGTGTCGGCGAGGGCGGCGATAGACGGTGCGCCCAACAGCAACGTGCCAGAGCAGGAACAGGACTATGGCTTCGGGAAATGACATCAAGGCGGCCACCGAAACTTACGGCGGCTTCATCGAACTGTTCAAGTGGGGCAGCGTAGTGGTGGCGATCATCGTCGCCGGCGTTATCGCGCTGATCGCTTGACCGCGCAGTGAGCGCCAGCCTGCGGATCGCCGTCCTCAAGGAACGCGCGAACGGGGAAACCCGCGTTGCGGCCACACCGGAAACGGTGAAGAAATTCATCGCCCTGGGAGCGGCTGTTGCGGTCGAATCCGGGGCCGGTGAGGCGGCATCGATTGCCGATGCAGACTATGCCGCAGCCGGCGCCGAAGTGGCGAAGGACGCGGCCAAGGGTGCTGACATCGTGCTTGGCGTGCAAGGCCCGGACCCCAAGGCACTGAAGGGTGCGAATGCCGGGGCCTGGATCGTCGCCGGGCTCGATCCGTTCGGACAGCGCAGCCGGGTCGATGATTACGCCAAGGGCGGATTCGAAGCCCTGGCGATGGAATTCATGCCGCGCATCACCCGCGCGCAGTCGATGGACATCCTCTCCAGCCAATCGAATCTCGCCGGTTACAAGGCCGTGATCGAGGCAGCCAACCTCTATGGCCGCGCGTTTCCGATGATGATGACCGCGGCCGGGACGGTCTCGGCGGCCAAGGCTTTCGTGATGGGCGTGGGCGTTGCCGGGCTGCAGGCGATTGCCACGGCCCGGCGCCTTGGCGCGCAAGTTTCGGCGACCGACGTCCGCTCGGCCACCAAGGAACAGATCCAGTCGCTCGGCGCCAAGCCGATCTTCGTCGAGAGTGTCGCGGGGATCGAGGGTGAAGGCGCTGGCGGCTATGCCACCGAAATGTCGGAAGAATACCAGAAGGCCCAGGCCGAGCTGGTATCCGGCCATATCGCCAAGCAGGACATCGTCATCACCACCGCGCTGATCCCGGGCCGGGCCGCGCCGCGGCTGATCACCGACGCGCAGATTGCCAGCATGAAGCCGGGCTCGGTCATCTTCGACCTCGCCGTGGCGCAGGGCGGGAATGTCGAAGGCAGCAAGCCGGATGAGGTCGTGGTGCGCCACGGGGTCAAGATCCTGGGCTATACCAATACCCCGGCCAGGCTGCCCGCCGATGCCTCGGCGCTGTTCGCCCGCAACCTCTACAACTTCCTTTCCGCCTTCTGGGACAAGGAGGCCGGCCGCCCCGTGCTGGATGAGGAAATCGGCAATGCCGTGCGCCTGACCCAGGGCGGCAAGGTGGTCAACGAACGCTTGCTGGGAGCCTAGGCCATGGACTTCATCTCGATCCTCTCGATCTTCGTCATGGCCTGCTTCGTTGGGTACTATGTCGTCTGGTCGGTCACGCCTGCGCTGCACACGCCGTTGATGGCGGTGACCAACGCGATCTCATCGGTGATCGTGGTCGGCGCGTTGATCGCTTCGGCGGCGGCGGGTAGCCCGGCGGCGAAGTGGCTTGGGCTGCTGGCGGTGGTGCTGGCCAGCGTCAACATCTTCGGCGGCTTTGCCGTTACCGCCCGCATGCTGGCGATGTACAAGAAGAAGGAGAAGTAGGGGTGGACTTCACACTGCTCTCCGCCGCCGCGACCGGCCTGGCCGCCAGCCCCTGGGTGGCGCTGGCCTATCTGGCTTCGGGCGTGCTCTTCATCCTCGCGCTGCGCGGGCTTTCCAGCCCGGCGACCAGCCGTGCGGGCAACCGTTATGGCATGATCGGGATGCTGATCGCCGTGGTCACCACGCTGGTGACGCACGAGATTGCCAGCCTGCCGGAAATCCTGGCCGCGCTGGCGCTGGGCGGCGCAATCGGCTGGATCATTGCCCGCCGCATCGCCATGACCGACATGCCGCAGCTGGTCGCCGCGTTCCACTCGCTGGTCGGTCTGGCCGCAGTGCTGGTTGGCTGGGCAGCCTACCTCAACCCGGAAGCCTTCGGGATTGTCGGCCCGGACGGCACGATCCACGCCGTTTCGCGGCTCGAAATGGGCCTGGGCATCGCCATCGGTGCGATCACCTTCTCGGGCTCGGTTATCGCCTTCCTGAAGCTGGCCGGCAAGATGAGCGGTGCGCCGATCCTGCTGCCGGGCCGCCACGTGATCAACCTGGGCACGCTGATCGCGATCGTCGGCCTGACCGGTTACTTCATGACCGACCAGAGCCTGTGGGTGATCGCCACGGTCACCGCCCTGGCCTTCCTGATCGGCTTCCTGCTGATCATCCCGATCGGCGGGGCGGACATGCCGGTCGTCGTCTCGATGCTCAATTCCTATTCGGGCTGGGCGGCGGCGGCGATGGGCTTTACCCTGTCGAACACCGCAATGATCATCACCGGGGCGCTGGTCGGTTCCTCGGGTGCGATCCTGTCCTACATCATGTGCAAGGCGATGAATCGCGGGTTCTTCAGCGTGATTGCCGGCGGCTTCGGCGCCGATGCCAGCGCTGCCAGCGGTGAAGCCAAGGAACAGCGCCCGTGGAAGCGCGGCAGCGCCGAAGACGCGGCCTATATGCTGGGCGAGGCCGAGAAGGTCATCATCATCCCCGGCTATGGCATGGCGGTCAGCCAGGCCCAGCACGCGCTGCGCGAAATGGGCGATCTGCTGAAGGCCAAGGGCGTCGAAGTGAAGTACGCGATCCACCCGGTCGCGGGGCGCATGCCTGGCCACATGAACGTGCTGCTGGCCGAAGCCAACGTCCCCTACGACGAGGTGTTCGAGCTGGAGGACATCAATTCCGAGTTCGCCACGGCCGACGTTGCCTTCATCATCGGCGCGAACGACGTGGTCAATCCGGCCGCCAAGACCGACAAGTCCAGCCCGATCTACGGCATGCCGGTGTTCGATGTCGACAAGGCCAAGCAGGTGTTCTTCATCAAGCGCTCGATGGGCGGAGTCGGCTATGCCGGGGTCGATAACGACGTGTTCTACATGGACCAGACCCTGATGCTGCTGGCCGATGCCAAGAAGATGGTCGAGGATATCAACAAGGCGCTGGCGCACTGATGCGCGCGCCGCTTGGCCTGGCCCTGCTGGCGCTCGCCGCCTGTTCACCCTCGAAGCTGGCCTATGGCCAGGTCAAGAGTGCGATGCTGGATGCCGGCCTGAGCGAAGCCAATTCGGCCTGCATGGCCGAGCGGATGACGGATCGTTTGACGCTGGGCCAGCTCCAGAAGCTCAAGCAGCTCAAGGGTGAAAAGCGCAACCTGGCGGACTATGTCGTCGCCGTGCGCCGGGTTGGCGATACCGAAGCGATCAAGGTTACTGCTACCTCGGCCGCGCTTTGCGCCAGCGGCCTGGCGCCCGAGCGGCGCTGAAGCCGCTGATCCTGCGGCGGATTGACTTACACCGCTGTCAGTCCAACACTCCCGTCCCATGAGGATGCCCGCACAGCTGATCGCTGCGGCCACGGCTTTTGCCCTGGCTGCCCCCGCCTTTGCCAAGGTGATCCCGGTTCCCGCCGGGGAAAACGCCCAGGCACGCCTGCAAGAGGCGTTGATCCTGGCCGAGCCTGGCGACGTGGTCGAACTGGGGGCAGGGCGCTTCGTGCTGACCGATGGGCTCTCGCTCGACATCAAGGGCGTGACCCTGCGCGGTGCCGGCATGGAAGCGACCGTGCTGGACTTTACCGGCCAGAAGGGCGCGGGCGAGGGGCTGCTGGTCACCTCGGATGAAGTCACCCTGCGCGATTTCGCGGTCGAGAACACCAAGGGTGACGGGATCAAGTCCAAGGGCGCGGACAACATCGTCTACTACCGCGTCCGCGTGACCTGGACCGGCGGGCCGAAGGAAACCAACGGCGCCTATGGGATCTATCCGGTCGAGAGCACCGGGGTGCTGATCGATGGCTGCAAGGTTTCCGGCGCGTCTGACGCCGGGATCTATGTCGGCCAATCGAAGGATATCACCGTCCGCTATTCGCTGGCGGAGCACAATGTTGCCGGGATCGAGATCGAGAACAGCCGTAACGCGATTGTCCACGGCAACCTGGCGACCCGCAACACCGGCGGCATCCTGGTGTTCGACCTGCCCAACCTGCCGGTGATGGGCGGCGGCAACACCGTGGTCGAGGGCAACCTGGTGATTGACAACGATACACCGAACTTCGCGCCGAAGGGCAATATCGTCGCCGGCGTGCCGCGCGGCACCGGGGTGATGGTCATGGCCAACGAGCTGGTGGCCGTGCGCGGCAATGTGCTGGCCAACAACCCGACCGGGCAGGTGATGGTGCTGGCCTATCCCAACGCCTTTACCGACACGCGCTATAACCCTTATCCACGCAAGATCGTGGTCGGGCCGAACCAGATCATCGGCGGCGGCACCGACCCGCAGCTGCCGGGCGGGGACCAGCTCAAGGCGGCCTTCGGCGGCGCGCTGCCGCCGGTCATCTGGGATGGCCTGGGCGGCGCCGACGCGATCATCGGCGGGCAGAAGCTGAATGGTGTCTCGCTCAATCTTCCGAAGCAAGGGGCCAGTGCTGATCAGGCCAAGCCGGCCCCCTTCGAACTGGCCGCCGCCTCGGCCGTGCCGATGCCTGGCAAGGTTGGCGCGCCCGCCGCTCTGGAAGCCCGGATCGCGCGATGAGGCTGGTGCTGGCTGCTGCCTTGCTGGCCGGTGCGGCAATGGCCGTCGCCGCGCCGCAGGGCAGGGCTGTCAATGATGCGGCGGTCGCGGGCGCAGGCTTCCCGGCCACTCTTGGTGCGTACGGCTTCTTCGCCGATGCTGCTGCCCAGCGCCCGGCCGCTGGCGTAACCCCCTATCGCATCCAGACCCCGCTGTGGTCCGATGGCGCAGAAAAGCTGCGCTTCGTCTACCTGCCCGCCGGCACCAAAGCCAAGGCCCAGGGCGATGGCCTGCTCGATCTTCCGGTTGGCGCGGCGCTGATCAAGACCTTCAAGCTGGACGGCCGGCTGATTGAAACCCGCGTGCTGCTGCACCGCGCCGATGGCTGGGTGGCGCTGCCCTATCAGTGGAACCGCGAACAGACCGAGGCGCGGTTGGCGCTGGCCGGCGCGCGGCTAGAGCTGAAGACACCGCAGGGGCAGGCAATTTCCTATGCCATTCCCAACAAGAACCAGTGCAAGGAATGCCACCAGCAGCAGGATGCGGTGGTGCCGATTGGCCCCAAGGCCCGCAACCTGTCCGCCGCCTGGCTGGCCAGCTTCCACAAGGCCGGAAAGCTCGATGCCGTGCCGCAAGTGACCTCACGCGTGCCGCTGTGGGAGGACCGGGCCAAGCTCGCCGCTGCCCCAGTCGCGCGCGGCTGGCGCGACAGCAAGTGCGCCCATTGCCATAACCCGGCGGGTTCGGCTTCCAACTCGGGCCTCGACCTGCGCTGGGAGCAGTCCAACCCGATCGCGCTGGGGATCAACAAGCGCCCGGTCGCGGCCGGGCGCGGTTCGGGCGGGCTGGAGTTCGACGTGCTGCCGGGTCATCCGGAGCAGTCGATCATGATTTACCGCATGGGTAGCCTCGAAGGCGGCATTTCGATGCCCGAAGTCGGCCGGTCGAGTATCGATCCCGACGGGCAAGCGGCGGTCACGCAATGGATCAAGGAGATGAAGCGGTGAAGCCTTGGCTGAAGTGGTCTCTGGGTATCCTGGTCGTCCTGGCAGGAGCCTTCCTGCTGCTGCGCACGCCGGACACCGATCCCGCAGCGATGAAGGCCAAGTATGGCGGCGCGCCGTCGCAATTTGTCGATCTTGGCGGCGGGCTGACGGTCCACTTGCGCGATGAAGGGCCCAAGAACGATCGGGGCGATGCGCCGGTGCTGGTGTTGCTGCACGGTTCCAACGCCGACCTCCACACCTGGGATGCCTGGGCCAAGGCCCTGTCGGACAAGTTCCGGGTGATCCGCTATGACCAGATCGGCCATGGCCTGACCGGGCCGAACCCGGCGGGCGGGCATAGCCCCCAAGCGATGGTGACCGTGCTCGAACGGCTGCGCGCCAAGCTGGGGATCGAGCGCTTTGCCCTGGCTGGCAACTCGATGGGCGGCGGGATTGCCGCGCGTTATGCCAGCACCCATCCGGATCAAGTCACATCGCTGGTCCTGGTCGATTCCGCCGGTGCGCCGCGCAAGGAGGGGGCAGGGCGCGGCAATCTCGGCTTCACCCTGGCGGCCATGCCGGGGATCAACCAGTTGGCCCGGTCGATCACCCCGCGCAGCCTGGTCAAGCGCAGCCTGAGCCAGTCAGTCAGCAACCAGGCAGTCGTGACCGAGGCGGCGGTGGATCGCTATTGGGAACTGCTTCGCTATCCCGGCAACCGCGCCGCGACGATGGAACGGTTCGGCATGCAGCGCATACCCTTTACGACCGAGGAACTGGCCCGGATCACCGCGCCAACCTTGATCCTGTGGGGTGAGGAGGATGGGATCATCCCTGTCGATGCCGCGCCGTTCTTCGCGCAGGGGATCAAGGGCGCTCGCCTGAAGATCTATCCGGGTATCGGCCACCTGCCGCACGAAGAGGCGGCCGCAGCCAGCGCTGCCGAAGTTCGGGCCTTCCTCAGCCCACAGGGCTGACCGGCGCGCGGCTGGACCTCGCCAAATCACTCCGGTAAGGGCGCAGGCAATAGGGGCCTACGTCCTTCACGGAGATAATTCTTGCGCAAGATCGGCCTGATCGGCGGGATGAGCTGGTACTCGACCCGCACCTATTACGAACACATCAACCGCCTGGTCCAGGCGCGGGTCGGCCAGGGATCGAGCGCGCCGATGGTGATCGAAAGCCTCAACTTTGCCGAGCTTTCGCGCCTGTCGACCGACGCCGAATGGAGCCACGCAGCCAAGACCCTGGCGGCGGCGGCCAAGCGGCTGGAAAAGGCCGGCGCCACCGCGATCCTGATCGGCGCCAATTCGATGCACAAGGTCTATGACCAGGTCGCCAAGGCGGTCGATGTGCCGATCATCCACATCGCCGAATGCGTGGCCGAGCGGATGGCCCAGGCCAAGGTCAAGCGCGCCGCGCTGCTCGGCACCCGCAATGTCATGCTGGAAAGCTTCTACCGCCAGAAGCTGATCGCTCGCGACATCGAACTGCTGCCGCCGGAACTACCCTTTGTCGAAACGCTCGACCGGGTGATTTACGACGAGCTGCTGCTGGGCAAGGTCACCCGCCAGGCCGAGCGCGAGCTGAAGACGATCATCACCAATCTGGAACAGGATGGCGCCCAGGCCGTGGTGCTGGGCTGCACCGAGTTGGAAATGATCGTCGATGTCGATGCCAACGTCCTGCCGATTTACGATTGCACCCGGATTCATGCCGAGGCGGCGGTCGAGTGGATGCTGGCGGACGCGTGAGGGCACTGTTTGCCTCTGATCCGGCGCAGTCGCGCGGGCGGGAGTTTCCGCTGGAGGCGGCGCTGGCGCGCGGGCCGCGCAGCGAGTTCCAGCGCGACCGCGACCGGATCGTCCATTCGATCGCCTTTCGCCGCCTGCGCCACAAGACCCAGGTGTTCGTCGCCCCCGATGGCGATCACTACCGCGTCCGGCTGACTCACAGCCTGGAAGTCGCCCAGATCGGCCGGGTGATTGCCCGCGCACTCGGGCTGGACGAGGACCTGACCGAGGCGCTGTGCCTGGCGCACGATATCGGCCATCCGCCGTTCGGCCATGCCGGGGAAGATGCACTCAATGCCGCGCTGGAGCGGCACGGCGGGTTCGATCACAATGCCCAGTCGCTGCGCACGCTGATGCGGATCGAGAGCCCCTATTGCGAGCATGACGGGCTCAACCTCTCGTGGGAGGTGCTGGAAGGCCTGGCCAAGCACAATGGGCCGGTCGGCATGGTCAACTGGGCCTTGGCCGAGCTGGATGCGGCCTATCCGCTCGATCTCACCACCTGGCCCTCGCTCGAAGCGCAAGTCGCGGCGATTGCCGACGACATCGCCTATGACAACCACGACATCGACGATGGCCTGCGCGCCGGCTTCCTTGAACTGGAGGAATTGCTGACACTCGATTTCGTCGCCGAGCAATGGCGCGCAATTGAACGCAAGTTTCCCAGTGCGCCGCAGGATCGCCGCCTGCGCGAACTGGTTCGCAGCCAGATCGGCTGGATGGTCAACGATGTGATCGCGGAAACCGCGGCACGCGCCAAGGGCATGGACAGCGCCGATGCAGTCCGCGCCGCCGGCCAGGCGACCAGTGCCTTTTCGGCCGGCCTTGCGGCGCAGGAGCGGACACTCAAGCGCTTCATGTACGACCGGCTCTATCACCACCCGCAGCAGCTCCAGACCGCCGAACGGGCGCGGGCGGTGACGGCCGAGCTTTACGCCGCCTATGCCCAGAACCCAGCGCTGATGGAGGGGGGCTGGGCCAGCCGCGTGCCGGCCGAGGAACCGCACCGCAGCCGCCATATCGCCGATTACATCGCGGGGATGACCGATCGCTTTGCGATTGCCGCCCATGCCGCGATTTATGGCCGTACGCCTGAAGGACTCCGCAATGTCTAAAGTCACCCGCATTGCCCTGGTCGGCGCCTCGGGCCTGATCGGGCAGAGCCTGATCCGCCTGGCCGTGGGGCGCAGCGATATCCGCCTGGTTGCGATCGCCCGGCGCGAGATTCCGCTGCCGATCGGCGCGCGGATGGAAGTGCTGGTTGCTCCACCGGAAAACTGGGCCGATGCCATCGCTGCCTCGGGTGCCGATGTGCTGGCCTGTGCGCTCGGCACCACCTGGAAGAAGGCCGGCAAGAGCGAGACCGATTTTCGCGCGGTTGACCAGCACCTGGTACTGGCCTGCGCCAAGGCGGCCAAGGACGCCGGCATGCGGCAGATGATCGCCGTCTCCTCGGTCGGGGCCGATGCCATGGCCAAGAACTTCTACCTCAAGGTCAAGGGTGAGACCGAGCAGGCGCTGGGCCGGGTTGGCATTCCGCGGCTCGATGTGCTGCGCCCCGGGCTGCTGCGCGGTCCGCGCGAGGAACTGCGTCCGGCCGAGCTGGCGGGCCGGATCCTCAGCCCGGTGGCCGACCTGCTGCTGCAAGGCCAGTACACCAAGTACCGCTCGATCAAGGCGGACACGATGGCCCGGGCGATTGTTGGCCTGACCCGGGAAAAGGCCTTCGGCCGCTTCGTCTTCGAGCATGAAGCGATCCTGCGGGCCGCGCGCAAGGCGGGCTGAGCCTGCCGCCGGGGAAGGACCCAAAGGCCGGGATTGACTCCCCGGCTGCCTGCCGCCATCGCCCTCAGCATCGCTGATCGCGCGGGAGAGTTCCGGCGATTCGTCACATTGACGTTTCGCCGGGCGCCGAAGGAGCAACCGCCCCGGAATCTCTCAGGCACCAGGGACCGCGTGGGTCGATAGCGATGCTCTGGAAAGAGTCCCGGACCAAGTCAGCTTGGGGCCGGGGCCGCCGAAGGGGTAACCCTGAACCTGGTTCAGGGGAAAGCTCTCAGGTTTCCGTGACAGAGGGGGCACCGTGTTTGGTGCATTCTGTGCGGGGTAGAGCTGTGGGCGACGTCCATTCAATTCAAGACGATGAAGCGGTCGAGCCCGAAGTGCTGACCCTGCCGCTTGATGCCTGGCACCGCGCGAAGGGCGGCCGGATGGTCGAGTTCGCCGGTTACTGGATGCCGGTCCAGTATGAAGGGATCATCGCCGAACACCTCTGGACCCGGGAAAGCGCCGGGCTGTTCGATGTCAGCCACATGGGCCAGCTTTACATTTCGGGCGAGGGGGTAGAGCCGGCGCTGGAAGCCGTGTTGCCGATCGATCTCGCCACGCTCAAGCCCTATGGCCCGCGCTATTCGCTGCTGCTTGATGAGAACGGCGGCGTGCTGGATGACCTGATGGTCACGCGCTGGAGCACCGGTTTCTACCTGGTGGTCAACGGCGCGACCAAGTGGGACGATATCGGCCACCTGCGCGAGCATCTGCCCGACGAGGTGACCATCAATCACCTTGATGACAGCGCGCTGCTGGCGCTGCAGGGTCCGAAGGCCTTTGCCGCGCTCGAACGGGTTGTCACGGGCGAATATCCGCTCTCCGCGCTGACTTTCATGAAGGGCGGGCAGTTCAAGATCGATGGCGTCGATGCCTGGATCAGCCGCTCGGGTTATACGGGTGAAGACGGGTTCGAAATCTCGATTCCCGGCGCCGATGCGACCCGCGTCGCCGACCTGATCTGCGCCCAGCCAGAAGTGAAGCCGATCGGCCTGGGCGCGCGCGATTCCCTGCGGCTCGAAGCCGGTTTGCCGCTTTACGGCCATGACCTGTCGCCCGACACCAGCCCGGTCGAGGCCGGCCTGCTGTTCGGCATCAACAAGCGTCGCCGGACCGAAGGCGGCTTCCCCGGTGCGGAGCGGATCCTGCGCGAGATTGCCGAGGGCACCGACCGCAAGTGGGTCGGCCTGGTGCTGGAAGGCCGCCAGGCGGCCCGCCAAGGCGCGACCGTCCATCTTGGTACCGAACAGGTTGGCGTGGTGACCTCGGGCGGTTTCTCGCCCAGCCGCGAGCAGCCGATCGCCATGGCCTATGTCGCCAGCGCCCATGCCGCGCCCGGCACCAAGCTTGAGATCGAGGTCCGGGGCAAGCGCCTCGCCGCCGAGGTTGTTCCAACCCCCTTCGTTCCCCATCGCTATTTCCGAGGAGCCTGACCGCCATGACCCGCTATTTCACCCAGGACCACGAATGGATCGACGTTGATGGCACCAGCGGCATCGTCGGGATCACCGACTATGCGCAGAGCCAGCTCGGCGACATCACCTATGTTGACCTGCCCGCCGCCGGCACCGCGGTGAAGAAGGGCGATGCCCCTTGCGTGGTCGACAGCGTCAAGGCCGCTTCGGACGTCTATTCGCCCGTTTCCGGCACGATCACTGCTGCCAACGATGCGCTGGGCGATGCCCCCGAACTGGTCAACACCGATCCCGAGACCGGCGGCTGGCTGTTCCGCATCGACCTCAGCGATGCTGCGGAACTCGGCGGTCTCATGGATAAGGCGGCTTACGACGCCTACGTCGCGGAGCTCTGAGCCCATGCGTTACCTGCCCCTGACACCCGACGATCGCAGCGCCATGCTGGGCGTGATCGGCGCGGGCGCGATTGATGACCTGTTCGTCGATGTCCCGGCCGAAGCACGCCTGCCCGGGCCGGTCCCCGGCCTGCCGCTGCGCCAGACCGAAATGGCGGTTGAGCGCCACTTCTCGGCCCTCGCGCGCCAGAACAAGGCGGCGTCTGACCACCCGTTCTTCCTGGGGGCAGGAGCCTACAAGCATCATGTGCCCGCCAGCGTCGATCACCTGATCCAACGCGGCGAGTTCCTGACGGCCTACACGCCCTATCAGCCGGAAATCGCCCAGGGCACGCTGCAGGTGCTGTTCGAGTTCCAGACCCAGGTCGCCCGCCTGTTCGGCTGCGACGTGGCCAATGCCTCGATGTACGATGGCTCGACCGCCTGCTGGGAAGCGATCGGCATGGCCGGCCGCGTCACCCGCCGCAGGAAGGCCGTGCTGAGCGGCGGGCTGCACCCGCACTATGTCAGCGTTGCCAAGACCATGGCGCGTTTCACGGGCGATACGCTGGACACGGCCACGCCCGACCTTGGCGGCACCGACATGGCCCGCCTGATCGGCGCGATCGATGCCGAAACCAGCTGCGTAGTGGTTCAGTACCCGGACGTGCTGGGGCGGATCGAGGATCTTGCCCCGCTCGCCGCCGCCTGCCAGGCCGCTGGCGCACTGCTGATCGCGGTGGTGACCGAACCGGTTGCGCTGGGTGCTTGTCGGTCGCCGGGCGAAATGGGCGCGGACATCGTGGTGGGTGAGGGGCAGTCGCTGGGCGTCGGCCTGCAGTTCGGCGGGCCCTATGTCGGCCTGTTCGCCACCCGCGACAAGTATGTCCGCCAGATGCCGGGCCGGCTCTGCGGAGAGACTGTCGATGCCACTGGCAAGCGCGGCTACGTGCTGACGCTTTCGACCCGTGAGCAGCATATCCGGCGCGAAAAGGCGACCAGCAATATCTGCACTAATTCAGGGCTTTGTGCGCTGGCCTTCAGCATCCACATGACCCTGCTGGGTGAGCGCGGCCTGCGCGACCTGGCGGCGCTGAACCATGCCCGGGCGGTCCAGGTGGCCGATCGGCTGGCGGCGATCCCCGGGGTCGGCCTGGTGAACGATACCTTCTTCAACGAATTCACCGTGATCCTGCCCAAGGCGGCCCGGGCCGTGGTGCATGAACTGGCCGCCAGGGGCGTGCTTGGCGGGGTGTCGCTGGGCCGGCTCTACCCGGGCGTAGCAGCGCTTGAGAACGGCCTCGTTGTTGCCGTGACCGAAGTTGCGACCGACGAGGATATTGCTGCCCTGGAAGCAGCCCTGAAGGAGGTGCTGGCATGAACGCCCCGAACACCGCCGGCTGGCGCCCCGAAATGGGCGAGGCCCACATCGCCCGCGACGAGACCTTCACCGGCAACCGCGCGCTGATGCTGGAAGAGCGCCTGATCTTCGAGATCGGCGACACTTCCACCACTGGGGTCGATATCGATCCGGCCCCGGCGGCACTATCGCGGCTCGGCAGCCTCGCCCGCTCGGCCCCGATCGGCCTGCCGGGCCTGTCCGAACCGGAGACGGTGCGGCACTACACTCGTCTCAGCCGCCAGAACTATGCCATCGATCTTGGCCTGTTCCCGCTCGGCTCGTGCACGATGAAGCACAACCCGCGGCTTAACGAGCGTGTGGCGCGGATGAAGGGCTTCCTTGATGTCCATCCGCTCCAGCCGCGCGAAACCGTGCAAGGCGCGCTTGCGGTGATCGACGAGCTGGCCCACTGGCTGGTGACCCTGACCGGCATGGACAGCGTTGCGATGTCGCCCAAGGCGGGCGCGCATGGCGAGCTGTGCGGGATCCTGGCGATCAAGGCTGCGCTTGAAGCGCGCGGGGAAGATCGCAAGGTAATCCTGGTGCCGGAAAGCGCCCATGGCACCAATCCGGCCACGGCGGCCTTTGCCGGCTTCAGCGTCGAGAACATTCCTGCGACCGAAGCGGGCCGGGTCGATCTGGCCGCGCTCAAGGCCCGCCTGGGCCCGGACGTGGCCGGGGTGATGATCACCAACCCCAACACCTGCGGCCTGTTCGAACCCGATCTCAAGGCGATTTCCGACGCGGTTCATGCCGCCGGTGGCTACGTCTATTGCGATGGCGCGAACTTCAACGCGATCGTCGGCAAGGTCCGCCCGGGTGACCTTGGTGTCGATGCCATGCACATCAACCTGCACAAGACCTTCTCCACGCCGCACGGCGGGGGCGGGCCGGGTTCGGGTCCGGTGGTGCTCTCGGCTGCACTGTCGCCGTTTGCGCCGCTGCCTTATGTCAAGCGCGATGCCGATGGTTCGCTGCGCCTGGTCGAGGAAGAGACCGCGGGCGAAGATCAGCCGGAAAGCTTTGGCCGCATGGTCGCCTTCCACGGCCAGATGGGCATGTTCACCCGCGCACTGGCCTATATCCTCAGCCACGGGGCCGATGGCCTGAAGCAGGTGGCCGAGGATGCGGTGCTCAATGCCAACTACGTGCTGCGTAGCCTGGAAGGTGTGCTCGATGCGCCATTCGGCCATTCCGGCCCTTGCATGCACGAAGCGCTGTTCACCGACGATGGCTTTGCCGAGGGCTTTTCGACCCTGGATGTCGCCAAGGGACTGATCGACGAAGGGTTCCACCCGATGACGGTCTATTTCCCGCTGGTCGTCCACGGCGCCATGCTGGTTGAACCGACCGAGACCGAGAGCAAGGCCGCGCTCGACCAGTTTATCGGCGCGCTGCGTTCGGTGGCCATGCGGGCCAAGCAGGGCGATCCGGCGCTGAAGTCTGCGCCGCACTTTGCCCCGCGCCGCCGGCTTGATGAAACGCTGGCGGCCCGCAAGCCGGTACTGGCCTGGAAGGGCGATCAGGGGGAGTAAGCGCGATGTGGCAGGCGATGTTCTCGTTCACCAATGCGGTGGTGGTCATCGCCTGGCTCATTCTGGCTTTTCTGCCGCGCAAGCCGCTGGCGATGACGGCCGTGCTCTACCTTGGCGTCGGGCTGTTGTGCCTGTGTTATGCGGTGATGTTCGCGGCCTTGCTAAGCGGCGGGGTCGATGCCGGCCAGGTGCCGGGCAGCCAGGCCTATGTCGCGTCCGATTATTCAATCGAGGGGCTGCGCCGTTTGTTCATGTCGGATGGCGGGCTGGTGATCGGCTGGACCCACTACCTGGCCTTCGACCTGTTCACCGGCCTGTGGATCGCGCGCGATGCCGATAACAAGGGTTTCAGCCGCGCACTGCAGGTGCCGTTCCTGTTCGCGACCTTCATGGCCGGTCCGATCGGACTGCTGGCCTGGCTGATCGTGCGGGAACGCCGGGCGCGGGAAATGCACCCGGCGCAGAACCGCATCCGGCTTTAGGCGGGGACGATCAGGTCGCCTTGTCGCCCGCTTCGCCGACCGATTCGATATCGCGGCCCAGGCCCTTGACCGTGTTGCAGGCGGCGGTTGTGACCGCCAGCGAGGCCAGCATGACCGCGGCAATGATACGCTTTTTCATGGCTTGTCTCCGTTGCAGGGATTGCACTGATCCTGTTTCACCGAGGTGGTGTTAACACAAGCCGAATGCACGCACTGGCTTGACGCTGCGCGACGAACCGAGCAGCGGGGCGCGGTGAACTGGGACTGGCTCTATACCGATTGGGCACCTTGGGCGGAGCTGGCCGGCAGCGCAGTGCTGGTCGCGGCAATCGCCTGGTGGGGCGAACGCCGGCGAATGCGCCGCAGCGATCCCGATGCCGTGGGCTTCATGCCCTGGGGCACGGTCTTCGTGCTGGCGCTGTTCGCCGTACTGATCGCAGCCGTCTTTATCCTGCGCGAGGCGCTTTAGAGACAGGCTTCCAGATAGGCCTGGTCAAAGCCGAACTGCCGGGCTTTTTCGAGCGTATAGGGGCGCAGGCCCGACGGGCGGAATTCGCCGATGATCTTGCCGTCCTCGCTTTCGTCCAGGTACTCGAACTTGAACAGTTCCTGGGTGACGATGACGTCGCCTTCCATCCCGATCACCTCGGTGATGTTGGTGGTGCGGCGCGAACCGTCGCGCAGGCGCTTGACCTGGACGATGATGTCGACCGATTCGGCGATCTGGCGGCTGATCGCTTCCTTGGGGATCTTGATGTCGCCCATCAGGATCATGTTTTCCATACGGCCCAGGCATTCGCGCGGGCTGTTGGCGTGAAGGGTGCACATCGAGCCATCGTGGCCGGTGTTCATCGCGGCGAGCAGGTCAAAGCACTCCGCGCCGCGGATTTCGCCCAGGATGATCCGGTCAGGACGCATACGCAGGGCGTTCTTGACGAGATCGCCGATGGTGATCGCGCCCTGGCCTTCCAGGTTCGGCGGACGGGTTTCCAGCGGCAGCCAGTGCGGCTGCTGCAAGCGAAGTTCGGCCGCGTCTTCGATGGTCAGCACGCGCTCACCCGGGTCGATCATCTTCGACATGGCGTTGAGCATGGTCGTCTTACCAGAACCGGTACCGCCCGAGATGACGATGTTCATGCGGCAGGCGCCCGCGATCTTCAGCGCGGTGCACATCTTGTCGCTCATCGAGCCGAAGTCGCGCAGCATGTCGAGCGTGATCGGCTTTTCGGAAAACTTACGAATCGAGATTGCGGTGCCGCGCAGCGAAAGCGGCGGCACGATCACGTTGACGCGGCTGCCGTCCTTGAGGCGGGCGTCGGCCAGCGGGGTGGTCTGGTCAACGCGGCGACCGACCTGGTTCACGATGCGCTGGGCGATCTGGAACAGGTGGCTTTCATCGCGGAAATGGATCGGGGCGAGTTGCAGCTTGCCCTTCTTTTCGATGTAGGTCTGGTCCGGCCCGTTGACCATGATGTCCGAGACATCCGGATCGTTGAGCAGTTCCTCGAGCGGACCGAAGCCCAGCAGCTCGTCGATCAGGACCTTTTCCAGCGCGAACTGTTCGCGCCGATTCAGCGTGACCTTCAGTTCGGCCAGCACTTCCATGATGATCGGGCGGAACTCTTCCGAGAGTTCTTCCTTCGACAGCGTGGCAGCGGCTTCCGGATCGACGCGTTCGAGCAGGCGCGGCAGCACCTGTTCCTTGATCTTGTGAACCGAGGCTTCGAAGCCTTCGGCATGGTGCTGGTTATCGACCACGCTGTTGACGCGGTCCTGCAACCGGGTCATCGCATCGGCCTTGAGCGCCGGGCCGCCATCATAGGAGCCCGCGTCGGACGAATCGCCGGGCAGCGGCGGGAACTGGTCGCCGCCGGGGACCGGGGCCTTGGGCGCCTCGATCCCACCCTTCATCGGACGGGCGACACCAAATTGGGGGCGTGCCCCCGGTGCCATGCCACCAGCTCCGTTGCGTCGGCCGAATGCGCTCATGCTCAAAATTCCCAACTGTGCCCGGGCGCGACCATGGTCCTGCATGGCTACCCCGGGGCTAAGCTGGATGGTGAATAGATCGGAAACTTTGATTATTTCCTAATGCCGCTGCACCGGTCGGGAACTGCCGCTTGGCAAATCCTTTCGCGAGACTAAGGGTGCGGCAATCCCGCCATGAAGGTTGCCCGATTGCCCGCTGAAAACCGTTCTGGCCTGCTGCTTGCCCTTGCTGGATTTGCCGTGCTTTCCATGGGCGACGGCGTGATCAAGTCGATGGCCGGGCAGTGGTCGCCAGTGGCGATCGCGGCCCTGCGGTTCAGCCTGGCGGCAGTGGGGCTGGGGGCACTGCTGGCCTGGCGCGAAGGGACTGCCGCGATGCGCCAGATGTGGCGCTGGCCGCAGGCGGGCAGGGGGCTTGCCCTGGCAATTTCATCAACCATTTTCTTCACTTCGCTATTCGTCCTGCCGCTGGCGACGGCGACCGCGCTGGGCTTCACCAGCCCGATGTTCACGGCGCTGTTCGCAGCCATCCTGCTGGGCGAACCGGCGCGGAAAGAGACGTGGATTGCTTCGGCCATCGCCTTTGTCGGCGTGCTGATCGTACTGCGCCCCAACCTGGCGGAGGCCGGCTGGTGGGCGGTGCTGCCGGTCTTTTCGGCGATGACCTTTGCGCTGCTGATCATCGGCAATCGCTATGTCGCCGGACAGGCATCGGGCCTGGCGATGCAGTTCGTGGTGGCGGCCTATGCCGCGCCGATCCTCCTCATCGCTACGCCGCTGTTTGCCCTGACCGGGATCGAGCGATTTGCGATCGGTGTGCCGGACTGGACCGTGGTCGCCCGCTGCGCCGTGGTTGCGGTCACCGCGAGCTGCGCGCACTGGCTGGTCTACCTTGGCACCACGCGATCCGGCGCGGCCAAGGTGGCGCCGATGAGTTATATCCAGTTGCTGGTGGCCAGCGTGATCGGCTGGGCCTGGTTCGGCGATCATCCCGATGGATGGACGCTGGTCGGCGCCGCAGTGATCGTCAGCGCCGGGCTCTACCTGTGGCGCGCCGGACTGGTCAAGGAACCGGTCGAGAGCGAATAGAGCGACGAGAGCGCTCGACGAACGGCGTGACAAGGCGCTTGGCCTGCGTTCTGTGGCCGCTAGAACGAGACCCTGGACCTGCCTTGGGAAGTTCGCGATGAAGAAATTGATCCTGCCTGTCCTGCTGCTGCTGTCGGCGCCACTCGGCGCCCAGAGCGTGGCGCGCAGCTTGCCCGAATGGATGGCCGGCACCTGGATGACCGAGGACGGGGCCAGCTGGTCTGACGAGGTCTGGACCGATGCCCGCGGCGGGCTGATGCTGGGGATCGCCCGCACCGGCTTCGGGGTGCAGCTGAACAGCTGGGAACTGGCGCAGATCCGGCAGAAGCCGGACGGCACGATCAGTTTCCTGGCCCAGCCGCACGGCAAGCCGGCAGCGGAGTTCCCGATGGTGCTGGTCAGCGAGGAAGCGATTGAGTTCGCCAATCCCGCCCACGATTACCCGCAGCGGATCCGCTATTGGCGGCAGGGGAAACTGCTGATGGCCGAAATATCCAAGATCGACGGCAGCCAGCCGATGCGCTGGAACTATCGGCCGGTCGTTCCCCCGCAGGATTGAACGACATGACCCGATCCCGCCGCTTCGCCCAGGTCGACGTTTTCACGGCGGTGCCGCTGCTGGGCAATCCCGTGGCCGTGGTGCTCGACGGGGCAGGGCTCGGCACCGAGCAGATGCAGGCGATGGCCGCCTGGACCAACCTGTCGGAAACGACCTTCGTGCTGCCGCCGACGCAGGACGGCGCGGATTACCGCGTACGGATCTTCACGCCCAAGGCCGAGCTGCCCTTTGCCGGCCACCCCACGCTGGGCACGGCCCATGCCGTGATCGAGGCTGGAATTGCTGCGCCCACCAATGGCCGGCTGGTGCAGGAATGCGCGGTCGGGCTGGTGGAACTGACCATTGGCGCGGACCGCCTCTCGTTCCGTTTGCCGCGCTATGCCCTGACCGAGCTCAATGATCCCGAGGCCACGGCCTGGATCAAGGCCCCGGTCAAGGGCGTGGCCCAGGCAGTCGATGTCGGGCCGGTCTGGCTGGTGGCGGAAGTGGACGGGATCGCCGCGCTGGAGAACCTGGCGCACGATGAAGCGCGGCTGGCGGCATACTACGTGCCCAAGGGCTGGACCGGCGCGACGCTCTTCGCCGCCGAGGGCGACCGCGTGGTCGTCCGCAGCTTTGCCCCTGGCGATGGGATCGCCGAGGACCCGGTCTGCGGCAGCGGCAACGGCGCGGCGGCGGCCTTCCGCCTTGCCGCCGGACAGGTCGGTGCTGGCGACAGCTACCGGGCCAGCCAGGGCCGCCAGGTCGGCCGGGATGGCTGGATCGACATTCGCTTCGAAGGGGCTACTATCCACGTTGGGGGGCAATGCGTGACATGCATAACGGGGACCGTGACGATCTAGCAAAACCAGCGGCGGCGACGGCCGGCGAACGGGTTGAGGCGCTTGACGCACTGCGCGGCTTTGCGCTGCTGGGGATCCTGCTCGCCAATATTCTCTATTGGTCTGGCTGGAGCTTGATGAACGAAGCCCAGCGCCTGGCCTTGGCCGGGGCCGATGGTGTGCTGTGGCAGTACCGGTTCCATCATCTGGTGGTGGACGGCAAGTTCTACACCCTGTTCTCGCTGCTGTTCGGGGCCGGGTTCGCACTCCAGCTGGCGCGGATCGAAGGGCGCGGGGGCAATGGTCTGGCGATCTACCGGCGGCGGGTGCTGGTCTTGCTGGGGATCGGGCTGATCCATTCCTGCCTGATTTGGGATGGCGATATCCTGACGCTTTATGCGCTGATGGGGCTGATCCTGCCGCTGTTCATTCGCTGGAGCGATGCCCGGCTGGCGATCACCGCCCTGGTCCTGATCTTCGTCGTGCCCTTCGCCGGGGTCGCCTTGTTTGATGCTCTTGGTTGGGCGCCGTATTCCGCAATGTATCAGCTTGGTGATGCCGTTGCGCTGGCGCTGGGTACCCGGCTGACGCCTGATAACAGCGTCGCCGTTCTGGCCAGCGGCAGCTGGGATCAGCTGGCAGCATGGCTCATCAGCGGACCGATCTACACCTGGGGCACGAAGATCGAATCCTGGCGCATCCCAAAGGTGCTGGGCATCATGTTGCTGGGCCTGATCGTTGGCCGCTGGTTTGCGACCGGACGCTTGCCGGGCGACCAGGCGCTGTTGCGCCGCACCTTGATTGCGGGATTGGTGCTCGGCCTGCCGCCGACCCTGGCCTATGCCGTGTTGCCAAAGCAGGGTCAGGCTGACTGGTCATCGCTGCTTGGCACGGTGCCGATGGCGCTCGCCTATGGCGCGGCTTTCCTGCTGGCCTGGCCGCGGGCACGGGGCCTGCTTGGATTGTTTGCCGCACCGGGCCGGATGGCGCTGACCAATTATCTGAGCCATTCGATTATCGGGATCGTGCTGTTCTATGGCGTAGGTTTCGGGCTGGTCGGGCAGGTCAGGCCCGTGGGGATCTATGCGATCGCCCTGGCAATTTTTGCCGGCCAGGTCCTGTTCTCGCGCTGGTGGCTGGCGCGTTACGCCATGGGGCCGATGGAGCGCTTGTGGCGCAACCTGACCTACGGGCGCAGCGCGCAATAGCGGCTATCTGAGCGACACGACCAGCCGGTAACCAGCGTCGTAGCTGTCCTCAAGGACCAGCGAGCCATAACGCTGCTCCCAGGCGCCGCTGGCCAGATCCTCGGCCAACCGCGCGAAGCCGGCTTCGGCCTGCGCGATCTTCCAGAACGAGGAACTGCCCTTGCGGATACGGGGGTCGAGGTAGGCTGCCGGTCGCCGCCAATAAGCGTAGAGGAACCCATCGCTGCAATCGTGCGGGACCAGTACCGGTTCGATCGAAACCGGTCCGAGCCAGTCCGCCAACGTTTCCAGCGATGGCATGGCTGTTTCATCCAGCGCGGCGAGTTCGGGCAGGTAATCGGTCAGCCACGGCCGCGCCGCGGGATCGAAGGTGAGCAGGGCTACGCGGTCACGCGCGACCCGGCACATCTCGCGGATCCCGCGCTGTTGGTCCGGCCAGTGGTGGATGGTCAGCACGCCCATCACCGCATCGAAGCTCTGGTCGGGGAAGGGGATGGCCTCGGCCGATCCTTGCACCGCTGGTGCCGCTCCAGCCGGGCGCTGGCTGATCATCTCGGCCGAAGGTTCGAGCGCGGTCACGTCCCGGTGTGCAGGCTCATAGGACCCGGCACCTGCGCCGACGTTCAGCACTGTCCGGGCCTGGCCCAAGGCGCGGTCGATCTGCACCGCGATTCGCGGATCGGGGCGGCGCAGCCGGGCGTAATCGATCCCGATCGTGTCAAAGAGCGCTGTCATTGCCTGACTATCTGCACAAAAGCCTGACGGCGCAAACGGTAAGGACGACCTCGATCCACTAAGCGATCGGTGCCGGGTCAGAGCCGCTTGGCGCCAAGCTCTTCAAGCAAGCCTTGCAGGCGCTCCTCCAGGATCCTGTCCACCGAGATTTCCGGCGTATCTTCATCGAGCACCTCGATTGCCTGGCAGCAGAAGGCCGGCTCGCCCAAGCTGTGCCATGCCTGTTGCAGGTCTGCACAACGGTGTTTGCCAATCCGCAGCTCGAACCGATGGCGGTTCTCGATCTTGGTCAGATCTCGAGCCGCACCTGCCCAGACGTGGTCGGAGCCGGTGAAGCGGATCGTGTAAAGTCCGGTGGGAGGTTGCGCGAGGCGGTAGGCGGCGAGTGCCGCGCGTTTGCTGTCCTTGTCCATGGTCCAAGCCTTGTTGATGGTAAAATACCCGGATGTATTTACTTCAATGACGCCATATTATATCCGGATAAAATGACAAGCCTATCGTCCAGCTCCTCGCTCGATCGCCAGTGTGTTGCCTTTGCTGGTGGCCAACTCATCTCCCGCGGCGCTTTGATTGAAGTTGCCCTTGCGCTCAGGGGGTGGGATCGAACCGACGGGCCGCAGCCACTAATCCTCGACGAGCGCACGGGGGAGCCGGTCGAGGTCGATCTGCGCGGCACTCCTGCGGAGGTCGTCGCGCGGCTTGGTGCAGCCAGTGATCAGGCAACCGAGCGTGCTCCCGCACGGCCTGGCCGCCCCAAGATCGGCGTAATTGCAAGGGAAGTGACCTTGCTGCCACGGCACTGGGAATGGCTTGCGCAGCAGCCAGGCAGCGCCTCGCAAGTGCTGCGGCGCCTGATTGACGCCCAGCGTGGGGAGGAGCGTGAAATGCCCCTGCCGCCAGAGCTTCAGCAGAATGTCTATCGCTTCATGTCGGCGATCGCCGGGAACTTCCCTGGCTTTGAGGATGTGTCGAGAGCCCTGTTTGCAGGCGACATCGAGGGTACAATCGATGCAGCGCGAGCCTGGCCGGTCGATGTGCAGGACCACCTTCGCCGCATGATCAATCGAGCGAGCATGGCGGAATGACGGGGACACCACGCAAGCAGCGACGGGGCCTGGCAGATTACTGATCGACTGGGAGTCCTTGTTCGGCGCAGCCAGAACCGGGCGCTGCCACCGCCGGCGTAACGCTGAATCGAAAAGGGCGACCCGCAGGCCGCCCTTTGCTTGTCCGGTTGGAGCCGAAAGCCTCAGCCTTCGACGTGTTCCGCCAGGACGGTCAGGCCCGTCGCGGCGACTTCAGCGAAGCCGCCCTGGATCTGGATTGTCTCGGGAGCGCCGCCTTCGGTCCGATAGACCAGCAGGGCGCCGTCGCGGATCGTCGACATGAAGGGCGCGTGCCCTTCAAGCACGCCGAACTCGCCTTCCGCACCGGGGACGACCACCATGTGGACGTCTTCAGAGCGAACGAGCCGTGCCGGCGTGACGAGTTCGAAATGCAGTGCCATGATGCTTAGGCTTCCTCGGCCATCTTCTTGGCCTTTTCGACCGCTTCGTCGATCCCGCCAACCATGTAGAAGGCGGATTCCGGCAGGTGATCGTATTCACCTTCGACCACGGCCTTGAACGAGCGGACGGTGTCTTCGACCTGGACGAACTTGCCCGGGATGTTGGTGAAGACTTCGGCCACGTGGAACGGCTGCGACAGGAAGCGCTGGATCTTGCGGGCGCGGGCGACGGTGAGCTTATCTTCTTCCGAAAGCTCGTCCATGCCCAGGATCGCGATGATGTCCTGCAGCGACTTGTACTTCTGCAGCGTTTCCTGAACGCGGCGGGCCACGTCGTAGTGCTCCTGGCCGACGACGGCCGGGGTCAGCACGCGGCTGGTCGAGTCGAGCGGGTCAACGGCCGGGTAGATGCCCAGTTCCGAGATCGCGCGGTTAAGCGTGGTGGTGGCGTCCAAGTGGGCGAACGAAGCGGCCGGGGCCGGATCGGTAAGATCGTCCGCGGGAACGTAAATCGCCTGGACCGAGGTAATCGAACCCTTGTTGGTCGAGGTGATCCGCTCCTGCAGCTGGCCCATGTCGGTTGCCAGGGTCGGCTGATAGCCCACCGCCGAAGGAATGCGGCCGAGCAGCGCCGACACTTCCGAACCCGCCTGGGTAAAGCGGAAGATGTTGTCGACGAAGAACAGCACGTCCTGGCCTTCTTCATCGCGGAAGTATTCGGCCATGGTCAGGCCCGACAGCGCGACGCGGGCGCGGGCGCCCGGGGGCTCGTTCATCTGGCCGAACACCAGGGCCACCTTCGAACCTTCAGGGGTCGGGTTGCCTTCGGCATCCTTGGCGATAACGCCGGCGTCGAGGAACTCGTGGTAGAGGTCGTTACCTTCGCGGGTGCGCTCACCCACCCCGGCGAAGACCGAAACCCCGCCGTGGCCCTTGGCGATGTTGTTGATCAGTTCCTGGATCAGCACGGTCTTGCCCACGCCGGCGCCGCCGAACAGGCCGATCTTGCCGCCGCGCGCATAGGGGGCGAGCAGATCGATAACCTTGATGCCGGTCACCAGGATCGCGGCTTCGGTCGACTGGTCGACAAAGGCAGGGGCTTCGGCGTGGATCGGGTTGCGCTTGGCGGCATTAACCGGGCCCTGCTCGTCGATCGGCTCACCGATCACGTTCATGATCCGGCCCAGCGTCATCGGGCCAACCGGCACCGAGATCTGCGCGCCCGTGGCGGTAACCGCCTGGCCGCGGGTCAACCCGTCGGTCGCGTCCATGGCGATGGTGCGCACGGTGTTTTCACCCAGGTGCTGCGCCACTTCGAGCACCAGGCGGGTGCCGTTGTTCTCGGTTTCCAGCGCCGAGAGGATCGCCGGCAGTTCGCCATCGAAGGTCACGTCGACGACGGCGCCGATGACCTGGCTGATCTTGCCGCCAGCGATGTTGGCGGCGGCCGGAGCGGCCTTCTTGCGAGTGGTGGTCTTGGCTGCGGTTGCCATGGTCGTTTCCTTGCCTTGAAAGTCGTTAGAGCGCTTGGGCGCCCACTTCGTTGTGCCGTTGTTACAGGGCTTCCGCCCCAGCAATGATTTCGATCAGTTCGGTGGTAATCGCGGCCTGGCGGCTGCGGTTGTACTGGATGGTCAGCTTGTTGATCAGATCGCCGGCATTGCGCGTGGCATTGTCCATCGCGGTCATCGAGGCGCCCTGTTCCGAGGCCTGGTTTTCCAGCAGCGCGCCGAACAGCTGGGTCCGCAGGTAACGCGGCAGCAATTCGGCGAGGATGGCTTCTTCCTCGGGCTCGTATTCCACCACGGCACCATCGCTGCTGGCAGCAGCGATCTTCGGGGCGGGGACGGGGATGATCTGCTGTTCGGTCGGGTCCTGGGCCAATGCCGACTTGAAGGTCGAGAAGAACAGGTGGGCGACGTCGAACTTGCCTTCGTCATAGAGCGCAACCAGCTCGTTCGCGACCTTCTGCGCTTCGGCAAAGCCGGGTTCGCGCACGTCGGTCGTGTCGAACATGGCCAGCACGGCCTTGGGATAGAGCCGGCGGACCACCGCGCGGCCCTTGCGGCCCACGAGGTAGAACAGCACGGTCTTGCCTTCGGCTTCGAGCGCGCGGGCCTTGACCAGCGCGGCCTTGACGATGTTCGAATTGAACGCGCCGCACAGGCCCTTGTCCGAGTTGGCGACGACCAGCAGGTGAACCTGGTCCTTGCCGGTCCCGGCGAGCAGCTTGGGGCTGTTTTCGCTGACCGTGATCTTGGCGGCGAGCGAGCCCATCACCGTGGCCAGGCGCGCGGCATAGGGCCGCGCGGCCTCGGCGGCAGCCTGTGCCTTGCGCAGCTTGGCCGCGGCGACCATCTGCTTGGCCTTGGTGATCTTCTGGGTCGACTTGACCGAGTTGATCCGACCTTTGAGTTCCTTAAGCGAGGCCATGAAGCCTTACCCTTTCAATCGGATCAGGCGAACTGCTTCGCGAAAGCTTCGAGTGCGGCCATGGTGCCCTTCTTGGCATCGTCGCCGAAATCGCGGGTGTCGCGGATCAGCTTCAGCACGTCGGCGTGCTTGTCGCGCATGAAGCTGAGCATTTCGGCTTCGTAGCGAACGACATCGCTGGTCGCGATGGCATCGAGGTAGCCATTGGTGCCGGCGAAGATCGACACCGTCTGCTCTTCGAACGACAGCGGGCTGAACTGGGCCTGCTTGAGCAGTTCGGTCAGGCGCGCACCGCGGTTCAGCAGCTTCTGGGTCGAGGCGTCGAGGTCCGAACCGAACTGCGCGAAGGCCGCCATTTCGCGGTACTGCGCCAGCTCCAGCTTGATCGAGCCCGAAACCTTCTTCATCGCCTTGGTCTGGGCGGCACCGCCGACGCGGCTGACCGACAGGCCGACGTTGATGGCCGGACGGACACCCTGGTAGAACAGGCCGGTTTCAAGGAAGATCTGGCCGTCGGTGATCGAGATCACGTTGGTCGGAATGTAGGCCGACACGTCGCCCGCCTGGGTTTCGATGATCGGCAGTGCGGTCAGCGAACCTCCGCCCAGGCTGTCGTTCATCTTGGCGGCACGCTCAAGCAGGCGGCTGTGGAGATAGAACACGTCACCCGGATAGGCTTCGCGGCCCGGCGGGCGGCGCAGCAGCAGCGACATCTGGCGATAGGCCACGGCCTGCTTGGAAAGATCGTCATAGACGATCACGGCGTGCATGCCGTTGTCGCGGAAGAATTCACCCATGGTCGCACCGGTATAGGGCGCCAGGTACTGCAGCGGAGCTGGCTCCGAAGCGGTTGCGGCGACGACGATCGAGTATTCCATCGCGCCGTTTTCTTCGAGCTGGCGGACGATCTGCGCCACGGTCGAGCGCTTCTGGCCGACGGCGACGTAGATGCAGTAGAGCTTCTTCTTCTCGTCAGTGCCCGCGTTGGCGGCCTTCTGGTTGATGAAGGTGTCGATCGCGACGGCGGTCTTGCCGGTCTGGCGGTCACCGATGATCAGCTCACGCTGGCCGCGGCCCACGGGGACCAGGGCGTCGATCGCCTTGAGGCCGGTCTGAACGGGTTCGTTCACCGACTGGCGCGGGATGATGCCCGGGGCCTTCACTTCGACGCGCATGCGGGTGGCGTCCACGATCGGACCCTTGCCGTCGATCGGGTTGCCCAGCGCGTCAACCACGCGGCCGAGCAGGCCCTTGCCAACGGGGACGTCCACGATGGTTTCGGTCCGCTTGACGGTGTCGCCTTCCTTGATCTCGGCGTCCGAGCCGAAGATCACGACGCCGACGTTGTCGGCTTCGAGGTTCAGGGCCATGCCCTTCACGCCATTGGCGAATTCGACCATTTCACCGGCCTGGACATTGTCGAGGCCGTGGATGCGGGCAATGCCGTCACCGACGGACAGCACGGTGCCGACTTCCGAGACCTGGGCCTTCGTACCGAAGCTGGCGATCTGGTCCTTGATGACCTTCGAGATTTCAGCGGCGCGGATATCCATGTTCAGCCTTTCATCGACTCTTTATTGGCGTACGGGCGGTCAGCCCTTCATCGCCTGCGCGAGTGTGTTCAAACGGGTGCGGATCGAACTGTCGATCTGGGTGGAGCCGATCCGGACCACCAGGCCCCCGAGCACTTCGGGGTCGACATTCGCTTTGATCTTTACGTCCTTGCCTTCACGCGCCTTGAGCTTGGCGGCGAGCGCCTTGAGCTGGGCATCGCTGAGCGGATGGGCGCTGGTCACTTCGGCCGTCACTTCGCCGCGGGCAGCCGTAGCGATCGTGCTGAAGGCGCGGACCACGTCGGGCAGCGCGGCGAGCCGGCGGTTGCCTGCCAGCACGCCGATGAAGTTCTGGGTCAGCTGATTGAGGCCGAGCACCTTGCCGACTTCGGCCATCGCGGCGGCAGCGGCATCGCGGCCAATCTGCGGATTGCGAATCAGCGCGGCCAGGTCGGCATTGCCGAGAATCGCCGCACCGAGCTTTTCGAGATCACCCTCGACAGCGGTTACAGCCTTGGATTCGCTGGCCAGCTCATAAAGCGCAGAGGCGTATCGCCCCTGCAAGCTGGCCGTAATGCCGCCGGAATTCTCCACGCGCTCAAGTTCCTTGCATCGGGTGCATTGATGGGGCCGACGCGGACATGGCCCGCAGATCTGCCCCTCGGACGGGGGCGCGCATAGCGACGATTGTATTGCGATGCAAGGTGGGGCTAGGACTTTGCGGGCAGGAGCGAACCAGGAAAGTCGGCAGATGGGCGAAACAATCACTCTAACCATGTCGGATGGCCATCCGCTGCCGGTCTATCATGCCGTGCCAAGTGGCGAGCGACGCGGCGGGCTGGTGCTGGTCCAGGAAATCTTCGGGGTTACCGACCATATCCGCGAATTGTGCGACGAATATGCCGCGGAGGGCTATGAAGTGCTCAGCCCCGGCCTGTTCGACCGGCAGGAGCCGGGCTGCGCGCTGGGCTATACCGGCAGCGACTGGGAGCGCGCCGTAAAGATCGCGCGCGAGGAGCATGACTGGGACCAGGGGCTGAAAGATACCCAGGTCTGCATTGATTGGCTGGCGGAGCGGGGCCGGCCCGTGTTCATCATTGGCTATTGCTTTGGTGGCTCGGTCGCCTGGCGGATGTCGCAGATCAGCCCCAACCTGGACGGAGCCTCCTGCTATTACGGCGGTTACATCGCCACGCGCTTCGCTGATGAGGCACCGCTCTGCGCGGCAATCACCCACTTTGCCCGATTCGACACACTGGTCGACTTCACCCCGGTCGATGCCCTGATCGCCAAGGGGCACCCGACCGCGCAGCACTTTGTCTATGACGCGGGCCATGGCTTCAATTCCGACCGGCGCATGGATTACCATCCCGAAAGCGCCGAGCTGGCCAAGGAACGCACCCTGATGCTGTTCCGGGCACTGGGCGGCTGACCCAGAGCTTTGCGCGCAAGGTCCGGGACGCACGGCGCATTCGCATCGGGCAAGGCTTGCTTCGTGACGGAGCCATGCCATGAGTGACAGGATGATTGCCGCCGCCCCGCTGACCGAGGAAGACTGCTGGACCGCCGTCCTGGCGCGCGACCGGGCGTATGACGGGCGCTTTGTGACCGGAGTGCTGTCTACCGGCATCTACTGCCGACCCTCCTGCGCAGCACGCCACCCGGCGCGGCATAATGTGCGCTTCTTCGCCGATGGCGCGGCCGCGCGGGCAGCGGGCCTGCGACCCTGCAAGCGCTGCCTGCCGGACGATGTCAGCCGTGACGAGCGTGCGGTCCTTTCTGCCATCGCCGCGATCAAATCGGCCGAACAACCTTTGGCGCTGGCCGCGCTGGCGGCGGAGACCGGCTATTCGCCCACGCACTTCCAGCGGGTCTTCACCCGTCACACCGGTCTGTCACCCGCCGCCTATGCCCGTGCGTTGATGCAGGAGCGCGCGGCCGAGGCGCTGACCGGCGAGGGCCGGGTGACCGAGGCGATCTACGCCGCCGGCTATTCCGGACCAAGCCGGTTCTATGAGCGCAATCAGGGGAGACTGGGCATGGCCCCTTCGGTCTGGGCCAATGGCGGGAAGGGCGTGACGATCCACTGGGCCGTGGTGCCGACATCGCTCGGGTCCATGCTGGTCGCGGCGACCGACAAGGGCGTCTGCCGGCTCTCCTTCAATGAGGGCCGCGAGGCGCTGGCGGCGCGCTTTCCCAAGGCTGAGCTGGTTGAGGGCGGGCTGGAGTTCGCTGCCTTGCTCGAACAGGTGGTCGCGGCAGTCGAGGTACCGGGCGATTTTGCGCATATCCCGCTCGATGTGAAAGGCACCGCCTTCCAGGAAGCCGTCTGGAAGGAACTGCAACGAATCCCGGCCGGCGAAACGCGAACCTATGCCCAACTGGCCGCAGCCGTGGGCCGGCCCAAGGCAGTGCGGGCGGCCGGCAGCGCGAATGGCGCCAACAATGTCGCCGTGCTGATCCCCTGCCACCGCGTGATTGCAACGGGCGGGGGCATGGGCGGTTATGCCTATGGGCTGGAGATCAAGCGCCGGCTGCTGGCCAGGGAGGGCGCGATTGACGAAGACTTGCTGTAGTGTATTGATCTGACAATACACCCAGGGGGATACCATGACCGAACTCGCCGCTGTTCCGCCGTCGCGCCTCCGCCGCGTGGTAGCCCACCCCGCCAGCCTGCTGCTGATCGGCTTCGTACTTATCGTGGCGGTGGGTGCGGCTGGTTCGATCGTGCTCAACAAGCTGTTCGAAGCGTTCGATGTGGCGCGCAACACGCCGGTTCGGCTGCTTGCCGCCGTGGTCATCGCCGCGCTCTTCATCGCCGCCTACAAAGGCTACAAGCGCTGGATCGAGCGTGCCCCGGACCGCGAACTGGAATTCGCCGGTGCAGGGCGTGAGCTGGCGCTGGGACTGCTCGGCGGCACTTTGCTCTTTTCTGTGATGACCGGGATCGTTGCCCTGCTCGGCGGTTTCGAAATTCTTGGCCTGCGCGGCGCGGGCGCAATCTGGTCGATGCTCTCGCTCGCGGTGTTCAGCGGGGTGTTCGAGGAGATCCTGTTCCGCGGCATCGTCTTCCGCCAGCTCGAAGCCTGGTTGGGTTCGTGGATCGCGCTGGCGCTGTCATCGGCACTGTTTGGCGGACTGCACATCATGAACCAGGGCGCGACCTGGTTTTCCAGTGTCGCTATCGCGGTCGAGGCCGGCATTCTGCTCGGTGCAGCCTATATGTTGACGCGGCGGCTGTGGCTGGCGATCGGCATCCACGCCGCCTGGAACTTCACGCAAGGCTGGGTCTTCTCGGTCCCGGTCTCGGGCGGGGAAGCACCGCTTGGCCTGCTGATCACGCGCCGGGTTGGCCCGGAATGGCTGACTGGCGGCGATTTCGGGCTGGAGGCCAGCGTGATCGCGATGATCGTCGCCACGCTGGCCGGGGTGATCCTGCTGCTGCTGGCAATCCGGGGCGGCAAACTCGTTCCCGCCCCGTGGCAGCGCGCTAGCTGAGCATCGGCGGCATGCCGGGCTCGGCCTTGGCCATGGCCCGCTGATAGGCCGGACGCTGCCCGATACGCTGCAGATAGGCGGCGATATTGGGGAAGGGATCGAGCGATGCGCCGCCAAACGCGCGCGAGGTCGTGAGGTTGAAGCCCATCATGATGTCGGCCGTGGTCAGGTTGCGCCCGCCGAAGAACTCGGCCTCGCCCAGCCGCGCTTCGGTCATGGCCCAGGCCTTGGCCACGCGGTCGGCAACAAACGGCGGTGTTTCGGCGGCGCCCAGCGACTGCGCCACCAGGCCCATCATGCCATTGGTCATGAAGGTCGCGTTGGAAAAGTGGAACCAGAACAGGTGCCCGGCAAAGTCCGGATCGTCGACGCCGGGGGAGAGGCGGCAGCCACCATACTTGCGGTCGATATATTCGCAGATCGCGCCGCTTTCGCCCAGCACCAGGTCGCCATCGGTGATTACCGGAGCAATCCCCATCGGATGCAATGCCTTGTACTCATCCGGCGCCAGCCGGTTGTCCTCGCGGCGATTGTAGAGCTTGAGATCGTATTCGATCCCCAGCTCCTCACACAGCCAGACGATCCGTTCGGATTGCGAAATGCGCAGGTGGTGGACGGTCAGCATGTTTCTCTCCTCAAAGGCGATTCGTCACAGGATTCAGACGAAACTATAGGGATCGATATCAATTGCCACCCGCACGCCCTGCGGGAAGTCCAGCGCGCCGAGCCACTGGCGGATGATATCCTGCAGCTGCGCCGAACGGCGTGCGTTGATCAGCAGGCGATAGCGATAGCGCCCACGCAGCAGCGAGAGCGGGGCGGGGGCAGGGCCCAGGATCATGACGTCAGGCAGATTCGGCCGCGCGCCGCCGATCTTGCGGGCTGCCTCACGCGCTTCGGCCTCATCCTCGCTGGACACGATGATCGCCGCCCAGCGCCCGAATGGCGGCGCCCCGGCATCGCGGCGCGCATCGGCTTCAGCGGCGTAGAACGCGTCGCGGTCACCGGCGGCGAGCGCGGCGATCACTTCGGCTTCGGGATGGCGGGTCTGGATCAGCACCTCGCCGGGCTTCACCCCGCGCCCGGCGCGGCCGGCTACCTGGGCTATCTGCTGGTAGGTCCGCTCGGCGGCGCGCAGGTCGCCGCCTTCCAGGCCCATATCGGCATCGATCACGCCGACCAGCGTCAGCTCGGGGAAGTGGTAGCCTTTGGTGACCAGCTGGGTGCCCACTATCACGTCGATCGCCCCGCCTTCGGCCCGCGCCACGAAATCGCCGATCTTCTCCGGACTGTTGAGCGTGTCGGACGTGGCAATCGCGATCCGCGCTTCCGGAAACAGGCCGCTGACCTCGTCGGCGATGCGTTCCACCCCCGGACCGCAAGCGACCATGCAGTCCGGTGTATGGCATTCGGGACAGGCGTCGGGCACTTCGGCGGCATGGCCGCAGTGGTGGCAGGCCAGCCGGCGTGAGAGCCGGTGCTCGACCAGCCAGGCCGAGCAGTTTGGGCACTGGAAGCGGTAGCCGCAATGACGGCACAGCGTCAGCGGGGCATAGCCGCGGCGGTTGAGGAACAGCAGCGATTGCTCACCGCGGCCCAGCCGCTCCGCCAGCGCCTTGACCAGCGAGGGCGCCAGCCAGTGCCCGCGCGCCGGCTCATCCTTGCGCAGGTCGACCACTTCGATGTGCGGTAGGGTGGCGCCGCCAAACCGGCTGGGCAGGTCGATCTTCCTGTAGACCCCGGCCTCGGCCAGTTGCAGCGATTCGAGTGCCGGCGTGGCGCTGGCCAGGATCACCGGGATCGCCTCGAACCGGGCGCGGATAACGGCGACGTCGCGGGCGTTGTAGCGCACCCCGTCATCCTGCTTGAAGGATACCTCATGCGCCTCGTCGACCACGACCAGCCCGAGCCGGTTGAACGGCATGAACAGCGCCGAACGCGCGCCGACCACGACCTGCGCCTCACCCGAAACGATCGCCCGCCAGGCCCGCCGCCGCTCGCTCTGCTTGAGGCTGGAATGCCACAGGACTGGCGGCACGCCGAAACGCGCTTCGAACCGGCGCAGGAAGTTCTCGGTCAGGGCGATTTCGGGCAGCATGACCAGCACCTGCTTGCGGTCCCGGATCGCCGCGGCGATGGCCTCGAAATAGCATTCGGTCTTGCCCGATCCGGTTACCCCGTCGAGCAGGAAGGTCTGGAAGCCGCCGCGCTCGACTGCCGCGACAAACTGGTCGGCGGCGGCCTGCTGCTCCGCCGAAAGCTCGGGCTGGGCATGGTCCGGGCGGGCGCGGGGATAGGCCCGGTCCAGGTCGACCGTCACTGGTTCGAGGATGCCGGCATTGACCATCCCGCGCAGCACCCCTTCGGAGACCGAGGCCAGTTCGGCCAGCTCGCGGATCGAGGCCTGCTCGCCCTGCAGGGCATCGAGCGCGGCGGCGCGTTGCGGGGTCAGGCGGGTGGGTTCATGGCCGGACAGGCGGTATTCGGTCGTGGTCCCGCCGCCGCGGAGCGCCGCCATCGATCCCAGCATCATCCGCGCCACCGAATTGAGCGGCGCGCAGTAGTAATCGGCGGTCCATTCAACCAGCCGCCGCAGCGGCTCGGCAATCGGCGGGACGGGCAGGACCTCGAGCAGCGGACGCAGCTTGGTCTCGGGCACTTCGGTGCCATCCAGCCGCTCCGGCTCCCAGACGATCCCCAGCACCTGGCGGGGTCCGAGCGGGGCGAGTACCACGTTGCCCAGCTCCACCGTCATGCCCGGCGGCACCCGGTAATCGAGCACCGACAGCACTGGATTGAAGACAAGGAGGCGGACGCGGCTCATGAGTCTGGCCCCTATGCGCAGAAACGGCGCTGGGGGCTAGGCCCTCGCCGCTGCCTTCCCTATAGCAACCGGGAATCGTAATCGGAGCAGACCAACGTGAAGTTCTTTGCCGACACCGCCGAAATCGCCGAGATCAAGGATCTGGCCGCCACGGGCCTGCTTGATGGCGTCACCACCAACCCCTCGCTGATCGCCAAGTCGGGGCGCGACTTCATCGAAGTAACGCGCGAAATCTGCGCGCTGACCAGCGGCCCGGTCAGCGCCGAAGTGGTCGCGCTCGACCATGAAGGGATGATGCGCGAAGCGGAAATCCTGCGCAAGATTGCCGACAACGTCTGCATCAAGGTGCCGCTGACCATCGACGGCCTGAAGACCTGCAAGGCGCTGACCAGCGACGGCACGATGGTCAACGTGACCCTGTGCTTCTCGGCCAACCAGGCGCTGCTCGCGGCCAAGGCCGGGGCAAGCTTCGTCTCGCCCTTCGTGGGCCGCCATGATGACAATGGCTTCGACGGGATGCAGCTGATCAGCGACATCCGCCTGATCTATGACAATTACGCCTTCGACACGGAAATCCTGGTCGCCTCGGTCCGTCACGGCATTCACGTGCTCGAAGCGGCCAAGATCGGCGCCGACGTGATGACCGCGCCGCCTTCGGTCATCAAGGGGCTGTTCAAGCATATTCTGACCGAAAAGGGCATCGAAGGCTTCCTGGCCGATTGGGCCAAGACCGGGCAGTCGATCTGATCGGGTAGACCATGGCCGACGAAACGCCCCTTGATCGCTTCCGCTCTGTCCTGACCGGCGCCAGCCGGGCGATCGCGCACGAGCCGGAGCTGGAGGTGGCCTGGACGGCCGACATGGCGGTCGCCAATGGCAAGAACCTGCGGGTGCCGATGCCGGGCCGCAACCTGCCGCGCGATCAGGCGATGGAAGCACGCGGCCACGCGGATTCGATGGCGCTGCGGCTGCGCCATCACAACGAGGCACTGCACGCCAAGGCTGCGCCCAGCGATCCATCGGCCCGGGCCTGTTTCGATCTGGTCGAGCAGGTCCGTTACGAAGCCCTGGGTTCCAAGGCCTATGCCGGGATGCGCGACAACCTGGATGCGGCCATGGCCGTGCGAATCGCCGGTGATCCGATCGCCCGCGCCGCCAGCCCGGATGAGGTGCCGCTGCCGGTCGCGCTGTCGCTGCTGCTGCGCGAACACCTGACCGGCCAGCCAGTGCCCGAAGCCGCGCGCAAGGGCGCTGACATGCTGCGCGGCTGGATCGAGCAGCGCGCCGGGACCGATTTCGATGCCCTGGCCATGTCGCTCGATGACCAGAAGGCGTTCCAGGCACTGAGCCTCGACATGCTCCAGCATCTCGAGCTGACCCGCTCCGAACCGATGGAGGCCGAGCCCGAGGAAGGCGAGGACCAGGACGGCGAAGACGACAGCGAGGACAATCCCGACGCCGGAGAATCGCAGGAAGACCAGGCCCCCAGCGAAGTGGCCGGTGAACCCAGCGAAGGCGACGAGGAAGGCGAGGGCGAGGTCGAGCAGCAGGTCGAGGACGACAATGCCGATGCCGAAGCCGGCGACGATGGCGAGGAAGGGATGCTCCCCGTTCGCCCGAACCGGCCCTGGACCGAAATTCCGGCCGGCTTTGACTACAAGGTCTACACCGAGCAGTTCGACGAAGTCGTCGCCGCGCAGGACCTGTGCGACGAGGAAGAGCTGACCCGCCTGCGCGCCTATCTTGACGCGCAATTGAAGGGCCTGCAGGGCATCGTCACCAAGCTGGCCAACCGGCTGCAGCGGCGGCTGATGGCGCAGCAGAACCGCTCCTGGGATTTCGACCAGGAAGAAGGCCTGCTCGATGCCGCGCGGCTGGCCCGGGTGGTGATCTCGCCCGGTCAATCGCTGTCCTACAAGGTCGAGCGCGATGTCGAGTTCAAGGACACGATCGTCACGCTGCTGATCGACAATTCGGGCTCGATGCGCGGGCGCCCGATCTCGATCGCCGCGATCAGTGCCGACGTGCTGGCGCGGACGCTTGAGCGCTGCGGCGTCAAGACCGAGATTCTGGGCTTCACCACCCGTGCCTGGAAGGGCGGGCAGAGCCGCGAGTCCTGGCTGGCGGGCGGCAAGCCAGCCCAGCCGGGCCGCCTCAACGACCTGCGCCACATCGTCTACAAGAAGGCCGACGAGGCCTATCGCCGCAGCCGCCGCAACCTGGGCCTGATGATGCGCGAAGGGCTGCTCAAGGAAAACATCGACGGCGAAGCATTGCTCTGGGCCCACAGCCGGATGCTGGCTCGCCCGGAAGATCGCCGCATCCTGATGGTCATTTCCGATGGCGCGCCAGTCGACGATTCGACGCTCAGCGTGAACACCGCCGGTTATCTGGAGCAGCATCTGCGCCGGGTGATCGACTGGATCGAGCGCCAGTCGCCGGTCCAGCTCGTCGCAATCGGCATCGGCCATGACGTCACCCGCTATTACCGCCGCGCCGTAACGATCATGGATGTCGAGCAACTGGGCGGGACGATGATCGAGCAGCTCGCCAGCCTGTTCGAAGATGAATAGGCTTGACCGGACGGTTTAATCGCACGATTAAACCTGCCATGAGCAAAGCCACCACAACCTCCGAAGCCGTCCTGACCCGCCGTTCGATCCGGTCGTTCAGCGACAAGCCTGTTCCGCTCGACCTGATCAAGCAGGTGATGGACACTGCCCGCTGGACGCCGTCCGGGTGCAATTTCCAGCCGTGGGAAGGCGCGATCCTGACCGGTGAGCCGCTGCGCCAACTACAGGAAAAGATGCGGAATACGCCGCCGCAGAATCCGCAGGAATATTCGTGGAGCGATCCCGAAGTCCTGCCGGAATGCAAGGCCCGGCTCTCGCAAGTGGGTGCCGACATGTATGCGGCGATGAGCATCGAACGCGCCGACAAGGCTGCCCGCGGCGATTTCATGGCGCAGAACCTGGTTTCGTTTGGCGCCCCGGCCGTGCTGATGGTCTATTTCCCGCGCGTCATGGGCCCGCCGCAGTGGTCGGACGTCGGCATGTGGCTGCAAACGATCATGCTGCTCTTCCGCGAGCAGGGGCTGGATACCTGCCCGCAGGAATTCCTCTCGCTCTATGCCAAGCTGATCAAGGAGTTTGTGGGCGTCTCGGATGAGACTCACATCTTCTTCTGCGGCATCGCCATCGGCTATCGCGACGAGACGGACCCCGTGAACGGCTTCGATCGCAAGCGCGAACCGCTGGAAAGCAAGATCCAGTTCCTGGGCTTCGAATAGGACCGCGCGGGCATGAACGTCTTCGAAGCTGTCGCCACCCGCCGAACGGTGCGGGCCTTCCTCGACAAACCGGTCGATCAGGCGATCCTGCGCCGAGTACTGGAGCGGGCCCAGAATGCACCTTCCGGCGGCAATACCCAGCCGTGGAATGCCACTGTCATCACCGGTGAGCCGCTGGCCAAGCTGCTGGCCGATGTCGCCGCAATTCTTCCCGAAGGCCCGGCGCGGCATAAGCCCGAATATGCCATCTACCCGCCCGAGCTCGATGGCGCCTATGCCGAGCGCCGCAAGGGCGTGGGCGAGGCGATGTATGCCGCGCTGGAGATCCCGCGTGAGAACAAGATGGGCCGGCTGGCCTGGTTCGCCCGGAACTTCCAGGCCTTTGGCGCGCCGGTGCTGATGTTGATCCACACGCCGCGCTACATGGGCCGCCCGCAGTGGTCGGACATCGGCATGTGGCTGCAGACGGTCTGCCTGCTGCTGCGCGAGGAAGGCCTTGATAGCTGCCCGCAGGAAGCCTGGGCGATCTACCAGGAACAGATCCGCGCCGTGGTGAACATTCCCGAAGACCACATCTTCTTCTGCGGCATGGGCGTTGGCTGGCGCGATCCGGATGCGCCGGTGAATAACTTCCCGGTCCCGCGCGCGCCGCTGGATGAAGTGATCCGCTGGGAGGGCTTCTGAGCCTTTCCCTCCTGCTCTGGGTGCCGGTGACGATTGCCGCGGCATCGGCGCAGGTCTTTCGTAACGGGGCCCAGGCCGGGCTGACCAAGACCATCGGCATGCTGGGGGCGACCCAGGTGCGGTTCGTCTTCGGCCTGCCTTTCGCGCTGCTGTTCCTGGCTGCGGCACTTTGGCTGACCGGCCAGCCGCTTCCGGGCCTTAATGCTGTTTCCCTCCGCTGGGCGGCGCTCGGCGCGGTCTGTCAGATCCTCGGCACGGCGCTGATGCTGGTGGTGATGAACCAGCGCGCCTTCGGGGTGGCTTATGCCTATATCAAGACCGAGCCGGTGCTGGTCGCCGTGCTCGGCGTGATCCTGCTGGGCGATCATCTCAGCCCGCTGGCCTGGCTGGCCGTGGGCGTGGTGACAGCCGGGGTGCTGGTCGCCTCGGTCAAGCCGGGGGAGTACCGCAAGCTCCTTAAAGAAGGCCGGATGATCGCGGCGGGGGTGGGCGCGGGCGGCCTGTTCGGCCTCTCGGCAATTGCCTTTCGCGGCGGGATCGGCGCGCTGGAGGGCGGCGATTTCCTGATCCGCGCGCTCACCGTGCTGGCGATCAGCCTGACGATCCAGGCCGGGCTGCTGGGCCTGTGGCTGGCCGCGCGTGACCGCGAAGCCTTCACCGCCAGCCTGCGGGTCTGGCGCACCAGCCTGGGCGCGGGGTTCCTCGGCGCCTTCGCCTCGGCCTGCTGGTTTACGGCCTTTGCCCTGACCCCAGCAGCCAATGTCCGCACGCTCGGCCTGATCGAGATGCCGCTGGCCGCGCTGTTTGCGGGGCGGCTGACCGGCAAGGCTGCGAGCCGGCATGAACTGGCCGGGCTCTTGATTGTAATGGTGGGGGTCGGGCTGCTGCTCGCCTCGCTGGCGGCTTGACCGCGCCGCCTGCCCAAGTAAGGCGCGAGGCATGACTACGACGCCCCTCAAGCTGTTCAACAGCCTGACCCGCCAGCTGGAGACCTTCCAGCCTGTCCATGCTGGCGAGGCACGCGTCTATTCCTGCGGGCCGACGGTCTACAATTACCCGCACATCGGCAACATGCGTGCCTATGTCTTTGCTGACGTGCTGGGCCGCACGCTGAGCTTCAAAGGCTACAAGCTGACTCACGTGATCAACATCACCGACGTGGGCCACCTGACCGACGACGCCGATGCGGGCGAGGACAAGATGGAGAAGATGGCGGCCGAGCGGGCGCAGTCCATCTGGGACATCGCCCGCCACTATACCGAGGCCTATTGGGCCGACGTGAAGGCGCTCAACATCCGCCAGCCGGCCAAGTGGACCATCGCCACCGAATATGTGCCCGCCATGATCGACTTCGCCAAAAGCATTGCCGACAAGCATTGCTATGAGCTCGACAGCGGGCTCTATTTCGATGTCTCGACCGTGGCCGACTACGGCCGCCTCGCCCGCGCCCAGACCGATGAGGGCGAGGGCCGGATCGAGGCTGTCGAGGGCAAGCGCAACGCCGCCGACTTTGCCATCTGGCGCAAGACCCCGGCGGGCGAGAAGCGCCAGATGGAATGGGATTCGCCCTGGGGCAAAGGCGCGCCTGGCTGGCATCTGGAATGCTCGGTCATGTCGGGCGAGGTGCTGGGCTTCCCGTTCGACATCCACACCGGCGGGATCGACCACCGCGAGATTCACCATCCCAACGAAATCGCCCAGAACCAGGCCTTCTGCTGCACCAATGGGCTGGACGAAGCGCGCAATTCCGGCGCCAACATCTGGATGCACAACAACTTCCTGGTCGAACGCACCGGCAAGATGAGCAAATCGTCGGGTGAGTTCCTGCGGCTGCAACTGCTGATCGACAAGGGCTACCACCCGCTGGCCTACCGGATGATGTGCCTCCAGGCCCATTACCGCAGCGAGCTGGAATTCAGCTGGGAAGGCCTACAGGCGGCGCTGGTACGGCTGAAGCGGATGGTAAAGGTTGTCGAAGTCAAACTTTGGCGAGAATATATGGCGAAGGGAGAACCGGTTTACGATCCTTCGATTTTCCCTCCAATTCCACGAGACGATTGGGACGAAGTCGATGTGACTGGCTTCCTTCGGGAATTTGACCAATCTATTTCGGAAGATTTGAACACATCCAAAATTTTGCCAATGACCGAGTTGGCTATGGTCGAGAACATACTTGGTGATCCGACTATCTCGAACCAGCTTCGCTGGCGCGTCGTCGCTACGATGGACCAAGTCCTAGGGCTAAAAATACTGTCAGTGTCGCGCACCGACCTCCGAATCCGCCCCAAGGCCGCCACCATCACCGAGCCCGAAATCGACGCTATCCTCGCCCAGCGCAAGGAAGCCCGCGCTGCGAAGGATTTTGCCACGTCGGACCGACTTCGCGATGAACTCGCCGCGCAGGGCGTCGAGGTGATGGACGGCGATCCGCTGGGCTGGGACTGGAAACTGGGAGACTGAAATGACCGTAGCCGTCCTCTCCGCGATTGCCCGCCCGATCCTTGAACCGCAGTTGCCGGACTGGATCGAGCCGCGCTGGTTCGCCACCACCGAAGAGCTGCTGGCAATTGCCGACCAGGCCGAGATCGGCTGGTTCGACCTCTACAAGAAAGAGGACATGGCCGAAGCCGCGCGGCGCGCGGTGAAGATGAAGTGGCTCAATTCGATCTATGCTGGGCTGGAACACATGCCGCTGGCGCTGATGCACGAGCGCGGCGTGGTGGTGACCAATGGCGCCGGGATCAATGCCATCACCATCGCCGAATATGTCGTGATGGGCATGTTGACGATCGCCAAGGGTTACCGCGAGGTGGTCCATGCCCAGGATCGCCACGAGTGGTTGATGGATTCCCCCGGCAAGCGCGAGCTGTTCGGCAGCAAGGCGCTGCTGCTGGGGATGGGTGCGATCGGCAGCCTGATTTCCGAGCGGCTCGCCCCGTTCGGGGTGGAAGTGACCAAGGTTCGCCGCACCCCCGGACCCGATACCCTGGCGC
>JBEGOD010000157.1:0-7176 GCA_041182185.1 Pseudomonadota bacterium | reverse complement strand
CTGGGTATAGCGCAGCTCGACCTTGGCTTCGGGCGCATAATACTTGCGCGCGACCCGCAGCACGTCGGCCGCCGTGACCTTGCCGATCATGGCCAGGCGTTTGTCGGCAGCGGCCGGATCGCCGGTGATGACCAGCGCCTCACCCAGCTCGAAGCCGCGGCCTGGCGCGGTTTCGCGCCGGCTGAGCGATTGGGAGAGCAGCTCGTTCTTGGCCTCGGCCAGCTCGGCAGCAGTGACCGGCTCGGTCCGCATCCGCTCGATCTCGGCATAGAGGAGCTTCAGCACTTCGTCGGGATTGCTGGCCGGGCTGACCGCGGCAAAGGCCGCGGCCCGGCCGATCTCGCGCGAAAAGCTGGTGAACTGGAAGGCTTGGCTGCTCTTGCCGGTGCGGACCAGCGCGGCATAGAGGCGGCTGTTGTCACTCTGGTTGAGCACCGCATCCATCACTTCCAGCGCGGCGGCATCGGGCGAGGTGGCTGCGGGCAGCTTCCAGCTGGCCCCGACCATCGGCAGCGGCACGCTGGGCGCGGTGAAGTCAACCCGGCGCGGCACGGTGCGAACCGGTTCCTTGGCCGTTATCGCCAGCGAGACCGGCTTGGCGCGCTGGGGGATCGCGGCGAAATAGCGATCTACCAGGCCCTTGAGCTGCTTGGTTTCGAAATTGCCGGAGACGATCAGGGTCGCCGTATCCGGACCGTAATAGGCTTCGTGGAAGGCGCGGGCATCGTCCAGCTTGGCAGCATCGAGCTGTTCGATCGAGCCGATCACCGAGCGGCGCTGCGGCACCACGTCAAAGGCGTTTTCCGGCAAGGCGAAGAAGAACAGGCGGCCATAGGGCTGGGCCAGCACGCGCTGGCGCAGCTCTTCCTTGACGATGCTCCGCTCACGCTCGAACACTTCGCTGTCCACCACCGGGCGGGCCATGCGTTCGGCATGGGTCCACAGCAGCGTTTCCAGGTACTGCGCCGGCACCGTCTCGTAATAATTGGTCCGGTCATCGCTGGTCGAGGCATTGCGCACCCCGCCGACGTCCTCGGTCAGCCGGTTGATCATGTTGTAGGGCATGTTCACCGTCTTGCGGCTGAGGATATGCTCGAACAGGTGGGCAAAGCCCGAACGGCCTTCGGGATCGTGCTTGCCGCCAACGCCATACCACATCGAAACCAGCACGTTGGCGGTCGAGGCATCGGGGATGGCGATCACGGTCAGCCCGTTCTTGAGCTTCCACTGGGTATATTCGATCTTCGGAGCCTTGACCGTGGCAGACGCCGCCGGGGCCGCTTCCTTGGCATGGAGCGGCGCGGCCAGCGGCAGGATCAGCAGCGCGGCAGCGGCAAGCAGGCGAGATTTCATGGCAAGGTCCCCTTTGTTACCAAGGGACTTAGCCGGTCTTCGGACCAGCGCAACCGCCCGACCGGGCGGCTCGACGAACCGCCCGGCGGCGTCGACGAGCGTCTAGAGGATATACTTCGACAGATCGGTATCGCGCGCGAGCCCGGCGAGGCGCGACAGGACATACTCCTCGTCGATCGTCACGGTCTCACCCGTGCGGTCCTCGGCCTCGAAGCTCAGGTCCTCGAGCAGCTTTTCCATCACGGTCTGCAGCCGCCGCGCGCCGATGTTCTCGATCGCCTCGTTCACCTGGGCGGCGATCCGGGCGATCGCGCGGATCGCTTCTGGGGTGAATTCGACGGTGACCTGCTCGGTGCCCAGCAGCGCCTTGTACTGTTCGACCAGGTTGGCGCGGGTTTCGGCCAGGATGCGAACGAAGTCTTCTTCCGACAGCGCCTGCAGTTCGACCCGGATCGGCAGGCGGCCCTGCAATTCAGGCAACATGTCGCTTGGCTTGGCGATGTGGAACGCGCCCGAGCCGATGAACAGCACGTGGTCGGTCTTCATCGGGCCGTACTTGGTGGCAACGGTCGTACCCTCGATCAGCGGCAGCAGATCGCGCTGCACGCCTTCGCGGCTGACCGAGCCGCCGCGCACGTCCGAAACCGCGATCTTGTCGATCTCGTCGATGAAGACGATCCCGTTGGCCTCGGCATTGGCCAGCGCGACGCGGGCGACATCGTCCTGGTCCATGCGCTTTTCGGCTTCCTCGTCGACCAGCTTGTCCCAGGCCTGCGGGACCGTGAGCTTGCGACGCTTGAGGTTTTGGCGGCCCATCGCCTTGGACATCATCTCGCCCAGGTTGATCATGCCCACCCCGCCCGGCATCCCCGGCATATCGAATGGCATGCCCGGCGCGTCCTCGACCTCGATCTCCACCTCGACATCGTTCATCGCGTTCTGGGCAATGCGCTGGCGGAAGCTCTCACGGGTCGCCTCGCTGGCGTTCTCGCCGACCAGGGCTTTCAGCAGGCGGTCCATCGCCGCCTTGCTGGCCGCTTCGCGCACGGCTTCGCGGCGGCGGTCCTTTTCCAGCCGGATCGCTTCCTCGACCAGGTCGCGGGCGATCTGTTCGACATCGCGGCCGACATAGCCGACCTCGGTGAACTTGGTCGCCTCGACCTTGACGAAGGGAGCATCGGCCAGCTTGGCCAGGCGGCGGCTGATCTCGGTCTTGCCGCAGCCCGTCGGCCCGATCATCAGGATGTTCTTGGGGGTGACCTCGTCACGCAGTTCGGGGCTGAGCCGCTGCCGGCGCCAGCGATTGCGCAGGGCGACCGCAACGGCCTTCTTGGCATCGGCCTGGCCAACGATGTGCTCGTCGAGCGCGGCGACGATCGCCTTGGGGGTAAGGTGCTGGTTCATGGCTGTTCCTTCGGGCGTCAGGCGTCGATGGATTCGACGGTCACCCGGTCATTGGTGAAGACGCAGACCTCGGCCGCTACAGCCATGGCGCGGCGGGCGATCTTTTCCGCATCATGTTCGTAATCGGCCAATGCCTTGGCGGCCGAAAGGGCATAGTTTCCGCCCGAGCCGATCGCGGCGATGCCGCCTTCCGGCTCCAGCACGTCGCCATTGCCGGTCAGGATCAGCAGCACGTCCTTGTCGGCCACGATCATCAGCGCTTCCAGGTTGCGCAGGTACTTGTCGGTCCGCCAGTCCTTGGCGAGCTCGACTGCGGCGCGCATCAATTGGCTCCCACCCTTGCTATGGGCGTGCTGTTCCAGCTTCTTTTCCAGCCGCTCGAACAGGGTGAAGGCATCAGCCGTGGCCCCGGCAAATCCGGCGATGACCGAGCCATCGCCGATCCGCCGCACCTTGCGGGCATTGGGCTTCATCACCGTATTGCCCATGGAAACCTGGCCATCGCCGGCAATGACGGTCCTGCCGCCCAGCTTGACGCCGATGATGGTGGTGCCGTGCCAGGGGATCAGCCCGTGGCTGTTGTTTGAATCGTTCATGCGGCGGGATATATGCCCTGCCGCGGCACTTTCAACGTGGCGGCAGATTAGCTGCCGTTCGGCCCACCAGGGCCGCCACCCGGACCGCCAGCACCAGTGCCGACCGTGCCGATATTGCCGAACAGGTCTTCCAGGAAGGTCCGCTCACGCCCCAGGGTCGGCGTCTTGCCGCCATCGGGGTCAAGCACGACGACCTTTTCCATGCCGCTCCGCTCAATGCCCGCGACGTTGCCGCGTTCATCGAAGCTTACGCGCAGCACCAGCTGCTCGTTGATCTTGGGCCGGGTAAAGGCGGCCTGGCGGGTGTTGGACGAGATATAGTACCAGTCCTTCCGGCCAAAGGCGCTTTCGAAAGTCGGGCGGCCCAGGGTGCGTTCGACCGACTGGCGGTTGTCGATCCCGGGCTGGACCGAATCGAGCAACGGCTGATCGACGATGTAACCGCGGTGATCCTTGATCGAGTTGCACGCGCCAAGCGTGGCCGTACCCGCCAGAATCACCATCGCCTTAACCACTGCTGCTCGCATCGTCTGCCGTTCCTGTCGTTCCAGTGGCGGAGCATCCGGGGCAAGACGATTGCCCACAGCGTGCACCCGCACTATCGCGCCTGAGCCTTAGGCCGCCTTGACGCGCCGCGCAATGGCGGCAAGCAGGGGCTTGGGGACAGCGGCTTTAATCCCCGCTGAACGATTGAAGGACATTTACCCATGGGTCTGTTTGCCCGCCTGTTCGGCAAGTCGGTTGACGAACACGCCGAAGTCCGCCCGCTGTGGCACGCCATCGTCGCCCTGGCCCGGACTCCGCGCTGGTATTCCGAGCTGGGCCTGGCCGATACCGTGCCTGGCCGGTTCGATGCGGTGGCACTGGTCATGGCGCTGGTGTTGCTGCGGATGGAGCGTGAGCCGGAACTGGCTGCCAGGTCGATCCTGCTGACCGAGCTGTTCGTCACCGACATGGACGCCCAGCTGCGCGAAACCGGCCTGGGCGACATGGTCGTCGGCAAGCACGTGAGCAAGCTGATGGGCGCGCTGGGCGGCCGAATGGACGCGCTGCGCGGTGGCCTGGCCGGAGCTGAGCCGCTGGCCGCAGCGCTTGAGCGCAACATGAGCCTGGTGGAAGGTGCCAATGTGGCCGGCCTGGCGGCCGAGATTCGCGCGCTGGCGGACCTGCTCGACACCTGCGATGCCGCCGGACTGCTGGCCGGGAGGATCGCCCCGTGAGCGAATTCTCCCGCACCTTTGACCCGCGCCAGCTGCCGGGAACGGCGGTTGACCTGGTTGCAAGCGAAGCCGAACGCGCCGCGCTGACCAAGCGCTTTGGCCTGGTCCGGATCGACCGGATGGAAGCCAGGATCGAGCTGGTCCGCGAGGCCGCCGGGGCCAGCGCCACGGGGCGCCTGCAAGGCGAGATCGTGCAAAGCTGCGCCGTCAGCGGCGAGGACCTGCCGGTCAGCATCGACGAGCCGGTCAACCTGAAGTTCGTGCCCGCCGGCGGGCCTTCCGCCCCCGACGAGGAGATCGAGCTGGAAGCCGAGGAACTCGACGAGATCGAATTTACCGGCAGCCAGTTCGACCTGGGCGAGGCGCTGGCGCAAACGCTGGCGCTGGCGATTGATCCCTATGCTGTCGGGCCCAATGCCGAAGAAGCCCGGCGCAAGGCCGGGCTGCTCGACAAGGACACCAGCGGGCCGTTTGCGGCGCTGGCGGCGCTGAAGAAGCCGGACTGAAGACTCTTTTTAGTTGCGTCAGCTCTGGTTTAATTCGCTGTCAAACCAATGCTCTGCGGTTTCGAGAGGCCCCATGGTAGATCGGAAGTCGAAGCAATAACCGAAGCCTTCGCTTTCAACCCACCCACGAAACTCGAAGAAGCTTGGCAAGGCAGGTCTCCCCACCGATGAATGCCATTTGGTAGCAAGGTGCCGAATAGCATTTTCGGCTTCAGCCTTCTTCATGTTTGATCTCAGAACGGGATATCGTCGTCCAGATCGTCGGCGAAACCGCCGCGCGCGCCGCCGCCCGAAGCGCCACCGCCAAAGTCATTGCCGCCCGAGCGCTGACCGCCGCCGGAGCCGCCGCCCCAGTCACCGCCGCCCGAACGCTGGCCACCGCCCATGCCGCCACCACCGCCGCCAGCACCCGGCGCGCCATCGAGCATGGTCAGGACGCCGTTCATGCCGACCGAGATCTCGGTGGTGTAGCGATCGTTACCCGAGGCATCCTGCCACTTGCGGGTGCGCAGCTGGCCTTCGATGTAAACCTTGCTGCCCTTCTTGAGGTACCGCTCAGCCACGCCGACCAGGCCATCGGACTGCAGCACGACAGTGTGCCACTCGGTCCGCTCCTTGCGCTCACCGGTAGCCTTGTCCTTCCAGTTTTCGGAGGTGGCGATCCGCAGGTTGCAGATCTTGCCGCCGTTCTGGAAGCTCTTGACCTCGGGATCCTGGCCCAGATTGCCGATCAGGATTACCTTGTTGACGCTACCTGCCATCGAAATTCGCTCCGCTACAACCCGAGCGCGACGGCGCTCCAATAGGTGATTCCCGCGAAGATGTAGGCCCCTGCCGGCCGTTCGCCAACCAGAGACAAGCGGTTTTGCACGGCCCGGGCTAGAGCCCCAGCCAGACGGCCGTCCAGTAGGTGAGGCCGGCAAAAACGTATGCAAGCCCGAATAGGTAGAGCAACATGAACAGGGGCCATTTCCACCCATTCGTCTCGCGCCGGGCCACGGCGATCGTGCTCATGCATTGCGGGGCGAAGACAAACCAGGCCAGGAAGGCCAGCGCGGTCGGCAGGCTCCACTTGGTGCGCAGCTGCTCGCCCAGTGCCAGCGCGGCCTGTTCCTCGTCCTCGGCCGCCACGGCATAGGAGGTCGCGAGCGAGGCGACGGCCACTTCGCGCGCAGCCATGGCCGGGATCAGCGAGAGGGCGATGTCGCGGTTGAAGCCGATCGGTTCCACCACCACGGCGAGGCCATTGGCGAGTTTGCCGGCGATCGAGGCGTCGACCTGGTTCTCCCCTGCCCCGGCGCGCGGGAAGTTGAGCAGCAGCCACAGCACGACCGTGACCGTGAAGATGATCGTGCCGGCGCGGCGCAGGAAGATCCAGGCGCGCTGCCACAGGCCCAGCAAGAGGTCGCGCGCACGCGGCAGTTGGTACTTCGGCAGCTCCATGATGAAGCCCGAAGCCGCGCCCTTGGTCACTGAACTGCGCAGCACCAGCGCCACGACCATCGCCCCGACGATGCCGATCACATAGAGCCCGAACAGCACCAGCCCCTGCAGCCCGACCCCCGGCAGGACCGCGCGGTTGGGAATAAAGGCGGCGATGATTACGGCATAGACCGGCAGGCGCGCCGAGCAGGTCATCAGCGGGGCGATCAGGATGGTGGTCAGCCGGTCCTTGGGATCGGCAATGCTGCGCGTCGCCATGATCCCCGGGATCGCGCAGGCAAAGCTGGAGAGCAACGGAATGAAACTGCGGCCCGACAGGCCGACCCGGGCCATCAGCCGGTCCATCAGGAAGGCCGCGCGGGCCATGTAGCCCGAGGCTTCCATCGCCAGGATGAAGAAGAACAGGATCACGATCTGCGGCAGGAAGACCACGACCGAGCCGACCCCCGAAAGCACGCCCTCGGTAATGAAATCGCGCACCAGCCCCTGCGGTACGGTGGCACGGACCTGATCGGCGACCCCGCCGATCACGCCTTCCAGCGCATCGGCAAACGGCGTGGCCCCGGCAAAGACCGCCTGGAACACCACGAACAACAGGCCAAACAGCACCAGCGGCCCGAACCAGGGGTGCAGCAGCACCTGGTCAAGCTTGGC
>JBEGOD010000156.1:0-3636 GCA_041182185.1 Pseudomonadota bacterium | reverse complement strand
GCGGGTGTCGTGTTCGACCAGTTCGGTCAGCCGCTGGGTATAGAGCGTATAGTCCCCGTACCCCAGCAGGATCAGCCCGTCGGCACGGTGGCTGTCCTGGTAGCGGGTGTGCCAGTCATCCTCCAGCTTCTGGAACGAGATCAGCAGGTCCAGCCCGCGATTGGCCGTCGCCCGGGTGATCGCGCCCAGCATGGCGAGGAAGAACGGGTTGATATTGGCCCCATCGGGCGTCGGATCCTCAAAGAACAGCAGCGCGATGGTGTGCGAGCGCTGCGAGCGCAGCGACGAGGCGTTCTTGTCGACCGAATAATTCAGCTCACGCGCGATTTCCTGGATTCGCTGGCGCGTGGCCAGGCTGACCGATTTTGAGCCGCGCAGCGCCCGGCTGACAGTGGGCTGCGAAACCCCCGCCAGATAGGCGATGTCAAAGCTCGTCGGCTTGGTCGAGGGCTTGCGGCCCATTTCCTCTCCTGCCTCGCCGGTCTTGATGCCGACACCTGCAGCAAGATAGCGGCTCGTCCCGGCAGCGCAATTGCCAAGTCCGCCAGCCGTGGCCTTGCCAAACTAGCAAATTGGCGAATGGGCAGGACCGGCCCCTCACCGCATGACGACAAGCTGAGGAAGGGGTCTGCTTTGGCGGACCCGGACCGTGCAAGGCAACCGAGAGAACACCATGCAACTCAGTCGCGAGCAAATGCTGCAGGCCTATCGCCGGATGAAGATCATCCGCGAGTTCGAAGAGCGCCTGCATATCGACATCGCCACCGGCGCGATCGCTGGCTTCACGCACCTTTATTGCGGCCAGGAAGCGGTCGCCGTCGGGGTTTGCGAACATCTCGACACGGATGACAAGATCGTCTCGACGCACCGCGGCCATGGCCACTGCCTGGCCAAGGGCTGCGACGTCGACGGGATGATGAAGGAAATCTGGGGCAGCCGCGAAGGCCTGTGCAAGGGCAAGGGCGGGTCGATGCACATCGCCGATGTCGATGTCGGCATGCTTGGCGCCAACGGCATTGTCGGTGCCGGTGCGCCGATCGCGGTTGGTGCGGCGCTGGCCGCCAAGCTGGATCGCAAGGGCAAGGTGGCGATCACCTTCTCGGGCGACGGGGCCTGCAACCAGGGCACCACCTTCGAAGCGATGAACATGGCCGTGGTGACCAAGGCGCCCTGCATCTTCGTGTTCGAGAACAACCACTATTCCGAGCACACCGGCTTTGAATACGCCGTCGGCACCCAGCTGGACATCGCCAGCCGCGCCGAAGCCTTTGGCATGAAGGTCTGGCGGGCTGACGGGACCGATTTCTTCGCGGTCCACGAAACGATGCGCGAACTGCTCGACTATGTCCGCGCTGGCCATGGCCCGGCGGCGGTCGAGTTCGATACCGAACGGTTCTTCGGCCACTTCGAAGGCGATCCGCAGCGCTACCGCGGCGAGGGTGAGCTCGATCGGATCCGCGAGACCCGCGATTGCCTCAAGAAGTTCCGGCAGAGCGTCGTTTCGGCCAAGGTGCTGACCGACGCCGATCTTGATACCATCGATGCCGAGGTGCTGGACCAGATCGAGGCGGCGGTCGTTGCCGCCCGCGCCGCGCCGCGCCCCACTGCCGAAGACGTCCTTGCCGACGTCTACGTCGCTTACTGAGCCGGAGACTTCGCAATGGCCAAGATGATGTACCGCGATGCCGTCCGCTCGACGATCTTCGAAGCGATGGAACGCGATGACCGGGTGGTGGTCCTGGGTGAGGACGTGGTCGGCGGCATGGGCACGGCCGGTGGCCCCGAAGCCATCGGCGGGATCTGGGCAACTTCGACCGGGCTCTATGACCGGTTCGGCCCGGACCGGGTGATCGATACGCCGATTTCGGAAAGCGCCATCGTCGGCGCGGCCGGCGGTCTGGCACTGGCCGGCAAGAAGCCGATTGCCGAGCTTATGTTTGCCGACTTCATCGGCGTTTCGCTTGACCAGATCTGGAACCAGATCGCCAAGTTCCGTTACATGTTCGGCGGCAAGTCGACCTGTCCGGCGATCATTCGCATGGCCTATGGCGGCGGCTTCAACGCCGCGGCCCAGCACAGCCAGTCGGTCCACCACTTCCTGACCGCAATGCCGGGCCTCAAGGTCGTCATGCCATCGACCCCCGAAGACGTGCGCGGCCTGCTGCGCGAGGCGCTGCGCGGCGATGACCCGGTGATCTTCCTGGAACACAAGGCGCTCTACGGCGTCACCGGCGAAGTGCCCGATGGCGACTGGACCATTCCCTTCGGCCACGCGCGTCTGACCCGGGCCGGCCAGGATCTGACCCTGGTCGCGACCGGGCTGATGGTTGGCCGCTGTGAAGCCGCCGCCGATGCCCTGGCCAAGGACGGGATCGGTTGCGACGTGATCGACCTGCGCACCACCAGCCCGATGGATGAGGAAGCGATCCTCGATTCGGTCGAGGTAACCGGCCGCCTGGTCGTGGTCGACGAGGCCCCGCAGCGCTGCAGCCTGGCGACCGACATTTCCGCGCTGGTCGCGCAAAAGGCCTTTGCCAGCCTCAAGGCGCCGATCGAGATGGTCACCGCACCGCATTCCCCGGTGCCCTTTGCGCTCGAGCTGGAGCAGGCCTACCTGCCATCGGCGACCAAGATCGAAGCGGCGGCCCGCAAGGTCCTCGGTTACCGCTAGGAGGCGAGAGATGAGCAAGCTCCGCCCCTTCTGCATGCCCAAGTGGGGCATCGAAATGACCGAAGGCACGATCGCCGAATGGATGGTTGGCGATGGTGACCGCGTGAAGCGCGGCGATGTGATCTGCCTGATCGAAACCGCCAAGATCACCAACGAGGTCGAAGCCGAAAGCGACGGCGTGATCCTGCGCATCCTGACCCCGGCTGGCGAGGAAGCGCTGCCGGTTGGCGCGCTGCTGGCCGTATTCGGCGATGACGATGCTCCGGCCAGCGAAGTCGATGCCTTTATCGCGGGCTTCGTGCCCTCGGACAGCGGCGTAGGTGAAGCGCCGGTCCAGGCTGAGGCCAAGCCGGCAGCTGCGCCGGCGCCCGCTCCGGCCGCCGCGCCGAAGCGGATCGTGACCAACCGCCCGATCAGTCCCGAAGCGCTGGCCCTGGCCGAGCGCGAGGGCGCCGACCTCGATGCGATCGAAGGCTCCGGGCGTGGCGGACGCATAACCTACCAGGATGTCTACCAGCATCTGCAACCGCAGGGCTCGCCAGCCTTGCGCGGTGTAGCCGAACTCGCTCCGGAAGACCTGCGGATCTTTGCCTCGCCGCTCGCGCGGCGGCTGGCGGCGCTGCACGGCGTGGACCTGTCCGGCTTGACCGGCACCGGCCCGCGCGGGCGCATTTCGAAGCATGACGTGCTGGCGGCGGCACCCAGGCCGGCAGCTGCCGGCGCGGCCTTCGCCGCGGTGGCCAACACCCCCCGGATCGCGCCATTCGACAAGGTGCGCGGTGTGATCGCCCAGCGGCTGACCGCTGCCAAGCGCGACATTCCGCACTTCTACCTGCGAGTTGCGGTAGACGTCGATGCGCTGCTCGCGCTGCGCAAGACGGCCAACCTGGTGCTGGGCATCAAGGCCTCGATCAACGATTACCTGGTGCTCGCCGCCGGCCGCGCGCTGGCGCGCCATCCCGACG
>JBEGOD010000155.1:0-5975 GCA_041182185.1 Pseudomonadota bacterium | reverse complement strand
GCCCAAGCCCCAGCCCACCATGCTCTTCCGGCACGGCCAGCGCGGTCCAGCCCTGCTCGACTGCGGTATCCCAGAACGCGGCGTCATGTTCGCCGACCTGTTCGAGCAGCTTGAGCAGGCGGTCCTTGCCAGCGCGGGCATCGAGCACGCGGCGCGATTCGGTCGCGATCGCTTGCTGCCCTTCATCATAAAGAATTGACATGTATGACTTTCCTGTCCCTCTCGGTGCGATCGTCGGCCCACCGGGATACACCCGGCAGCAGCGATTTAATCGATTGGTTAAACTGCCCGGGCGCGGCCTGCAAGCCGTTGCCGAAGCGCAGCTGCGCGTGTTAGCCTTAAGCCCGTAGCACAGGAGCCAAGCCATGCGCGTCCAGCAGCCCGACGGGATCCACCACATCGCGATCATGAGCGCGGACATGAAGGCGCAGCTCACCTTCTTTACGCAGGTGATGGGTTTCCCGCTGAAGGGCCTGTTCGAGATGCACGGCGTGCCCGGCGGCAAGCACGCTTTCCTGGAAATGGGGCCGGACAGCTTCTTTTCGGTGGTCGAACTGGCCGGGATCGACGAGATTCCCAGCACCATCGGCATTACCCATGCCGGGACCGGCGCGGGTAAGTGCGCGAAAGGGACGATGCAGCACATCGCCTTCCGCGTACCGGACGAAGATGGGCTCATCGCCATGCGCGACCGCATCCGCAGCCATGGCGTGCCCGCAATCGGCCCGATCGGACACGGCTTCTGCCGCTCGATCTACTTTGCCGGGCCGGAAGGGCTGACGCTGGAAGTCTCCTGCCAGGTGGCCGAGCTTGACCCGGCGCACTGGGTCGATCCGAAGATGCTGGCGCAATGCGGCATTTCTGGCGAGGAAGCCCAGGCCATGCTCAACCCGCCGCCCTGCAATGCAGAGCACCCGGTGGCCCAGCCGGCCTTTGATCCGGCGGTGCCGAACCTGGCCTATCCACCAGAGGCGTTGAAGCACATCCTCGCCACGCCGGACGAGGTCATCACCAAGCAGGGCAGCTATGACGAGCCGCCGGTTCCGGCTTAAGCTCACACTCAGCTCACCGCACCCCCGCCCCAAGCCCCCGCGCGGACTATTGACCATTTGCCGCCATTGCTCTGCCAGCACGGTTGGGGGCGCAGTGCGCATTATAGGAGTAACTTGATGCGGGTCATTTCGAACAAGCCGGCGGCTTTCGCCCTGCTGGCCATGCTGGCCATGCCGATGTCGGCCAGCCTTGCCGCTCAGGAGCAGACCTCAACCGATCCCAACATTGTCGTCACCGGCGAGCCGCTGCCCGACATGAGCGCGATGACGCCCGGGCCGGAACTCAGGGGCGTGATCACGTCCCGCAAGGGTGACCGGCTGAAGATCACCGCCGCCGATGGCACCAGCACCGTCGTGGCGGTCAATGAAACGACCAAGATCAAGGCCAGCAGCGGCCTGTTCGGCGGCAAGGGCGCGAAGCCCGGTCCCGAAGCCCTGCTCAATGGCCTGCCGGTTACGGTCAAGACCATGCAGGCCGGGGCCGTGCTGCTGGCCAGCCAGGTCACCTTCAAGAACAATGACATGAAGACCGCGATGATGATCCGCAACGGCACGGCCCAGCAGTTTGCCGAGCAGACCGCCGCGACCCAGGCGCTGCGCGGACGCATGGCCGATATCGACAATTACAACATCAAGGGCACGACCAACGTGTTCTTCGATACCGGCAAGTGGCAGCTTTCGCCGCAGGCCAAGATGGAGCTGTGCAATGCCGCCAGCCAGGCCGAAGCGACCAACAACGCCCTGCTGCTGGTGGTCGGCTACACTGACTCGGTCGGCAGCGAGGAATACAACCAGACGCTTAGCGAAAAGCGCGCCAGCAGCGTGATCAACTACCTGCAACAGGCCTGCCGCTGGAAGCCCTATCGCGTCCTGACGCCGACCGGCATGGCCGAAGCCGATCCGCTGGCCGACAATTCGACCGAAGAAGGCAAGGCCCAGAACCGGCGCGTTGCGGTCAACATTCTGGTCAGCAAGAGCGTCGAAGGACTCTGATCCGCAGGGGGTGGGCGGCGCTCACCCTCTTGCGTTCCCAAGCCTCGCCCCCTAGCGGCAGCGCCAACAGCCGCTAGGAGTCGAACATGGTCCCCCGCTACGCCCGCCCCGCAATGGTCGCGATCTGGGAGCCGGAGGCGCGCTTCCGCATCTGGTTCGAGATCGAGGCCCATGCCACCCAAAAGCTGGGCGAACTGGGCGTGGTCCCGCCGAGCGGCGCCAAGGCGCTGTGGGACTGGTGGGCAACCAATCCGGCCATCGACGTCGCCGCGATCGACGCGATCGAGGCCGTCACCAAGCATGACGTGATCGCCTTCCTCGATTGGGTCGCCCAGCAGGTTGGCCCCGAGGCACGCTTCATGCACCAGGGCATGACCAGCTCCGACGTGCTCGACACGACCCTGGCGGTCCAGCTCGCCCGCGCCAGCGACCTGCTGCTGGCCGACCTTGACGAGCTGCTCGCCGCGATCAAGTGCCGCGCGCTGGAACACAAGTACACGCCGACCATCGGCCGCAGCCACGGCATCCACGCCGAGCCGACCACTTTCGGCAAGAAGCTGGCCGAAGCCTATGCCGAATTCAGCCGCTGCAAGGCCCGCCTGCTGGCCGCGCGCACCGAAGTGGCGACCTGCGCGATTTCCGGCGCGGTCGGTACCTTTGCCAATATCGATCCCGCGGTTGAGGAATATGTCGCGGAAAAGCTGGGCCTGGCGGTGGAGCCGGTCAGCACCCAGGTGATCCCGCGCGATCGCCATGCGATGTTCTTTGCCACGCTGGGCGTGATCGCCAGCTCGATCGAGCGTCTCGCGGTCGAGGTCCGCCACCTCCAGCGCACCGAAGTGCTGGAAGCGGAGGAATACTTCTCGCCGGGCCAGAAGGGCTCGTCGGCCATGCCGCACAAGCGCAACCCGGTGCTGACCGAGAACCTGACGGGCCTGGCCCGCATGGTCCGCTCGGCCGTGACCCCGGCGCTCGAAAACGTGGCGCTATGGCATGAACGGGATATCTCGCACTCCTCGGTCGAGCGCTTCATCGGCCCCGATGCGACCATCACGCTCGACTTTGCGCTCGCGCGGCTGACCTCGGTGGTCGACAAGCTGCTGGTCTATCCGGAGCGGATGCAGAAGAATTTGGACAAGATGGGCGGCCTGGTCCACTCGCAGCGCGTGTTGCTGGCCCTGACCCAGGCGGGCCTCGAGCGCGATGCCGCCTACCGCCTGGTCCAGCGCAACGCGATGAAGGTCTGGGAGAGCGACGGACAGCTCAACCTGCTCGAACTGCTCAAGGCCGATCCCGAAGTAACCGCCGCGCTCCCGCCGGCCGAGCTCGAAGAGAAGTTCAATCTCGATTACCACTTCAAGGCGATCGACACGATCTTCACGCGGGTTTTCGGCGAGTAACTTGCCCTCACCCGGCATCGCGCCTAGCATCGCCGGGCAAGCTGCTGGCGGTTATGGAGACTTGGGCAAATGCAGGTGATACGCACACTTCTGCTGATCCTGATCACGATTGTGATCGTGTCGTTCATCGCGATCAATTGGCAGTCGGTGCCGCTGAATCTCTGGCCGATCGCAAACGGGGATTACCTCTACGTCGAATGGCCCGTCGGCCTGATCTTCATCGTCGGCATTGTACTCGGTTTCCTGCCGATGTGGCTGCTGCACAAGGGCGTGCGCTGGCGGCTCAACCGCCGGATCGGGCTGATGGAAAACACCGTCAAGGCCAGCTCGATGGGCCAGCCCAGTGCGGTGGGGACCACCACCCAGCTTGAAGCCGAGACCAGCAAGTCCCAGGACCCCGCCTGACCATGTCGAACCCGATCTATCTCGCGCTCGACGTGCCCCGGCTCGATGCCGCCGAAGCCCTTGCCCGCAAGGTCAAGGATCATGTCGGCGGCCTCAAGCTTGGCCTGGAATTCTTCTGCGCCCATGGCCACCACGGGGTGCACGAAATTGCCAAGATCGGGCTGCCGATCTTCCTCGATTTGAAGCTGCACGACATTCCCAACACCGTCGCGGCGGCGATGCAGGCGATCCACGTGCTGGAACCGGCGATCGTCACGATCCATGCCTCCGGTGGACAGGCGATGATGGAAGACGCCAAGGCGGCGGCCGGCGAGCGCACCAAGGTCGTCGCCGTCACCCTGCTGACCAGCCTGGATGAAGCCGATATGGCCGCGACCGGCGTGGGCGGTTCGGCCCATGACCAGGTGATGCGCCTGGCCGACCTGGCCCATGCGGCCGGGCTCGACGGGATCGTCTGTTCGGGTCACGAGGTGGGCGCGGTCCACCGGCAGTGGAAGGACGGGTTCTTCGTGGTCCCCGGCCTGCGCCCGGCTGGCGGCGCCATGGGTGACCAGAAGCGTGCCGTCACTCCGCGCGAGGCACGCAATGCCGGCGCTTCGGTACTGGTGATTGGCCGTCCGATCAGCCGGGCGGAAGATCCGGTGGCGGCGGCGCGCGCGATCGAGGCAACGCTTTAGCGCTTTCTTCGGTTCACCTTGGCGTAATCCGGCTTCGCGCATGGCTACGAGCCAAGGAGAAGACCATGAAAACGCTTCGTTTCGCGCTCGCCCCACTCGCCCTTGCACTCGCCCTGCCGGCCGTGGCCCAGGCGCAGGTCGCGGCGCCGGTTGGCGCGATTGCCCCCACTTCGACCCTGCTGTCGATCAGCGCGGATGGCCGCTCGTTCCGCCAGCCGGATCTCGCCGTGGGCAGCGCCGGGGTGGCCAGCCTGGGCAAGACCGCTGCAGCCGCCCTGTCGGCCAATTCGGCCGACATGAGCCGCGTGATCGCCGCGCTCAAGGCTGCGGGTATCGCCGATTGCGATATCCAGACCAGCAACCTCAGCCTGAACCCGCTCTATGCGCCGCAGGTGGTCGGGCCGGACGGCCGGGTCGAGAACCCTGAACCGCGGATCATCGGCTACCAGGTCAATAACCAGGTCACGGTGAAGCAGCGCAAGCTGGCGGATTATGGGCGGGTGCTGGATACCCTGGTCAATGCCGGGGCGAACCAGATCAATGGGCCCAGCTTCGAGTTGGACAACAGCGATGCCGCGCTGGACGAAGCCCGCACTGCCGCCATGACCAAGGCCCGCCAGCGCGCCGAACTCTATGCCAAGGCCGCCGGCCTGAAGGTCAAGCGGATCGTGTCGATCAGCGAGAGCGGTGGTTACAGCCCGCCGATGCCAGTGCTGTACGCCAAGGTCGCGATGGCCGATTCCGCGCCGACCCCGGTTGCCGCGGGCGTAGTGGGCCTGACCGCCACTGTTTCGGTTCAGTTCGAACTGGCACAGTAAAGGTCCACGCGTTAGGGGGCGGCTATGCCCGCCCCCCGGATCAAACTCTGTGGCCTGACTGATAGCACGGCGCTGAACGCGGCAATTGCTGCGCAGGCGGACTATGCCGGGTTCAATTTCTATCCCCCCTCGCCGCGTTTTCTCTCACCCGCCCGAGCCGCCGAACTGGGTGCGCAGGCCGAGCGAAGGATCGGGCGAGTCGGCGTCTTCGTCGATGCCGATGATGCCGCCTTGGGCGATGCAGTGGCCGCCGCGCGGCTCGATGCAATCCAGCTCCATGGCAGCGAAACGCCGCAGCGCGCCGCAGAATTGCGCGCGCGGTTCGGCCTGCCGGTCTGGCGGGTGATTGGCGCGGCGAAGGGCGAAGATATCGCCAAGGCCGCGGCCTATGCCGGGGCGGCCGATTTCATCCTGTTCGACGCCAAGACGCCCAAGGGCACGCTGCCCGGCGGGATGGGGCTGGCTTTTGACTGGAACCTATTGGCGGGTCTGCGGATTGCCCTGCCGTGGGGGCTGGCCGGCGGGCTCAGCGCTGCAAATGTCGCCGAAGCCGTCCGGATCACCGGCGCGGCGCTGGTCGATGCCGCATCGGGCATCGAAAGCGCACCCGGGGTGAAGGACCCGGCCCTG
>JBEGOD010000154.1:0-3705 GCA_041182185.1 Pseudomonadota bacterium | reverse complement strand
TCAGGGTCTTTGGGAAGGGGCGGTTTGCTGCCGGAAAGCACGCGCGCCTGCTCCTTGCGCCGCCGCAGGTTTTCCCTGAGCTGCGCGGCCAGGCGCTCTTCGCGCAAAAGGTTGGCGTCTTTACCCATCGGCAATCGCAGCTGCGCTATCAGGCTCGTGCTTGACAAAGCAAGGGGGCACGGCCAATAGCGCGCCCCTGCCCGGACCGGCCTTGCCGCTGCGGGCGATCCGAATGGTTGGCTGCTGTAGCTCAGTGGTAGAGCGCATCCTTGGTAAGGCTGAGGTCGGGAGTTCAATCCTCCCCAGCAGCACCATTCGTACCCCCTTGGATTTAGCGCCGCGTCCCGGTTGCGCCGGTGACGAAGGCGCGTGCCCAGTCCTTGCTGGCCGTGCGTTCGTCCGCAACGGTCTTGGCGTCCAGCGCGCGCATGGCGAGCAATTGCGCTTGCGACAACGGGTGCTCGAAGATCAACCCGCAGCGACCCTGCGCGCACCAGGCGACATCGGCAAACAATTCCATCCCCGGCAGGCGCAGCACGCACGATGCGCCCTGGCGCAGCACGAAGCGCGAGGAAATCCGCGCCCCGGTGGCGGACAGGTTCTCAAGGACCGCCGGACCCTGGCCGTCCAGCGTCACCAGCTCGGCCGGCAATAGCAGCCGCAGGCGCGGATTGGCGCGGCGGCCGCAATTGGCCAAGAACCGAGGATCTTCGGCACCCATGTCGCGCGGATGCGCCCGGTGTGGCCAAGATCGCGTGATCCCGGACCTGGTAGTTGCCCCTAGCCGGCGCGCAACGCCGCCCATTCCGGATGGCGCTTGAACTGCGCGGCGACATAGCTGCAGACTGGATCGATCTTGAAACCCTGCTCGCGGGCATCCGCGATCAGGGCATCGACCAGCTTGCCGGCCACGCCGCGCCCGCCGATTTCGGGCGGCACCAGAGTGTGTTCGGCGGCGCGCACACTGCCCTTCATCACCCAGGTCAGCCGGCCAATCGCAGTCGCATCGGGCACGTGCGCATGATACTCGCCGGCCTGGTCCGAGCCGTGGCGGGAGATAGTTACTTCGGCCATGATCGGCTCCCGGCGCTTGACGGCAGCCCCTGCCGCCATATTGCGCAGATATGGCCATGCAGTTCCTCTCCGACAATGCCGCTTCGGTTCATCCTGCGCTGTGGCGGGCGATGCAGGCGGCAGATGCCCCCGATTCGCCCTATGATGGCGATGCACTGAGCCAGCGGCTCGATCAGGCGTTCGGCGATCTGTTCGGCCAGGACTGTGCCGTACTCTGGGCGGCGACCGGCACGGCCGCGAACTGCCTGGCGCTGGCGGCAATGGTCCAGCCGCACGGCGGCGTGGTCTGCCACCGTGAGGCCCATATCGAGGTTGACGAGGGCGGGGCGCCGGGATTCTACCTGCACGGTGCCAAGCTGATGCTGGCGCAGGGTGAGGGCGCCAAGCTGACGCCCCAGGCAATTGCCGCAGTGATCGATCCGATCCGCAACGATGTCCATCAGGTCCAGCCGCACGCCGTCTCGATCACCCAGGCGAGCGAATATGGCCGCGCCTACCAGCCCGGCGAAATCGCGGCGATCACGGCTTTCTGCAATGAGCGCGGCCTGCCGCTGCATGTCGATGGCGCGCGGTTTGGCAATGCCGTGGCCTTCCTTGGCTGCACGCCGTGGGAGGCCTGTCAGGGCGCCGCGGCGCTCAGCTTCGGGATGATCAAGAACGGCGGGATGAGCGCCGAGGCGCTGGTATTCTTTGACCAGGGGCTGGCCGATGTCGCCCGCTATCGCCGCAAGCGCGCCGGACATCTGCAATCGAAGGGCCGCTACCTCGCCGCGCAGCTCCTTGCCATGCTTGACGGCGATCTGTGGCTGGAGAATGCTGCGCACGCCAATGCTGCCGCGCAGGAGCTGGCCGGAGCGGCCCAGGATCGCCTGCTGCACCCGGTCGAGGCCAACGAAGTCTTCCTGCACCTGACCGCGCCCGAGCGCGAGGCACTGCGGGCGCAAGGCTTCTCGTTCTATGACTGGGGCGACGATGCCGCCCGGCTGGTGACAGCCTGGAACAGCCAGACCGAACATGTGACGGCGCTGGCCCGCGCAATCGCTGCCCTGTGAGTGCTGGGCTGTGAGTGGGGTCACGTTAACGCCGCGCGCGATCGCGGCCTTCATTTTCCTCGCGCTGGTCTGGGGATCGACCTGGTTGGTGATCAAGGACCAGATCAGCGCGGTGCCGCCGGCCTGGTCGGTAGTCTGGCGCTTTGTCCTGGCGGCGACCGCCATGTCCGCCTTTGCCCTGCTGCGGCGCGAACGGCTGCGGCTGACCGGGCGCGAACAGGCCGTGGCAATCGCCATGGGGCTGTTCCAGTTCAGCCTCAATTTCCAGCTGATCTACCGGTCGGAACACTATCTCACCTCGGGCCTGGTCGCGGTGGTCTTTGCGCTGATGATTGTGCCCAACGCGATTCTCGCGCGGCTGGTCCTTGGGGCGGCGCTGACCGGGCGGTTCCTGGCCGGATCGGCCATTGCCCTGGCCGGAATCGCCCTGCTGATGCTCCACGAATACCGCATTGCCCCGCCGGGCAGCGGCGTGACGACCGGGGTGCTGCTGGTGACGGGGGCGATTTTCTCGGTCTCGATCGGCAACCTGCTCCAGGCGACGACAACAGCCCGCGCGGTGCCAGTGGTCTCGCTGATGGCCTGGGGGATGTTCTGGGGCGTCGTGGCCAGCGCGAGCTATGCGGTGATTTCGGTCGGCGCCCCGGTGCTTGATCCGCGCCCGGCCTATCTGGCGGGGATCGCCTACCTTGGCCTGGTTGGTTCGGCGCTGACTTTCCCGCTCTATTCGCAGCTGATCCGGGACTGGGGGCCGGGCCCAGCCGCCTATAACGGTGTGGCTGTACCAGTGGTGGCGATGATCCTTTCGACCCTGTTCGAGGGCTATGAATGGAGCCTGCTGGCCGGGGCCGGGGCGGTGCTGGCCATGGCCGGACTGCTGGTCGCGCTGTCAGGCCGCAAGTAGCGCGGCAAGGCCCTCGCGATAGGTCGGATAGCTCGGGCTCCAGCCCAGCACCCGCTTGGCCTTGCCATTCGCGACCCGGCGGTTCTCTGCATAGAATGCCCGCGCCATGGGGGAGAGGCCCGCTTCGTCCAGCGATTGCAGCGGCAGCGGCGGCAGGCCAAGCAGCGCGCAGGCATGCTCGATCACTTCGTTCTGGCTGCACGGCAGGTCATCGCTGACATTGTAGGCCCCGGACGGTGCCTCCAGCGCCAGCATTGCCGCGCTGACGATATCGTCGACATGGACGCGGCTGAACACCTGTTCCGCCAGATCAATCCGATGCGCCTTGCCCTCGCGCACCCGGTCGAGCGCCGAGCGGCCGGGACCGTAAATCCCCGGCAAGCGCAGCACCCGCGCGCCCAGCGTCAACCATTCCGCGTCCGCTTCGGCGCGGGCGGCGCGGCGACCGGTGCCGATCGGGGCGCTTTCATCGACCCAGGCTCCGCCGGTATCGCCATAGACCCCGGTCGAGGAGAGATAGGTCAGGCGCTTGCCAGCCAGCGCATCGCCATAGCCATGCAGCACCGGATCGCCATCGGCAGACGGCGGGACCGATGATAGCACCTGGTCCGCATCGGCCAGCGCCATGCGGACCGATCCGGCATCGTCAAAGCGCAGGGTGCCGGCTCTGCCGGT
>JBEGOD010000153.1:0-3232 GCA_041182185.1 Pseudomonadota bacterium | reverse complement strand
GGCCTTGGCCGAGTGGCGGGCGAATTCGATCCGGGCGATGGCGCGGGCGTGGACTTCGTCCGGACCGTCGGCCAGGCGCAGGGTGCGCTGGTGCGCCCAGGCCGAGGCCAGTCCGAAATCGTCCGAAACGCCGCCGCCGCCATGGGCCTGGATCGCATCGTCGATGATCCGCAGCGCCATGTTCGGGGCCTGGACCTTGATCATGGCGATTTCCAGCGCGGCCGCCTTGTTGCCGACCTTGTCCATCATGTCCGCCGCCTTGAGGCAGAGCAGGCGGGTCATCTCGATGTCGATCCGGGCCTGGGCGATACGCTGTTCCCAGATCGAGTGTTCGGCCACGGTCTTGCCAAAGGCGACGCGCGACTGGAGCCGCTTGGCCATCTTGGCAATTGCTTCTTCGGCCACGCCGATGGTGCGCATGCAATGATGGATGCGGCCCGGCCCGAGGCGGCCCTGCGCGATCTCGAACCCGCGGCCTTCGCCCAGCAACATGTTGCTGGCGGGCACGCGAACGTTGTTCATCACCACTTCCATGTGGCCATGCGGGGCATCGTCATAGCCGAACACCGGCAGGTGACGGACGACTTCGACGCCGGGGCGGTCCAGCTCCATCAGCACCATCGACTGCTGCTGGTGGCGCTTGGCTTCGAAATCGGTCTTGCCCATGACGATCGCGATCTTGCAGCGCGGATCGCCCACACCCGAGGACCACCACTTGCGCCCGTTGATGACGTATTCGTCACCTTCGCGCTTGATCGACGTTTCGATGTTGGTGGCATCCGACGAGGCAACGGCCGGCTCGGTCATCAGGAAGGCGGAACGGATTTCGCCGTTCATCAGCGGCTTGAGCCACTTTTCCTTCTGCTCGACAGTGCCATAGCGATGGAACACTTCCATGTTGCCGGTGTCGGGCGCGGCGCAGTTGAACACTTCGCTCGACCAGCCCATCCGGCCCATTTCCTCGGCGCACATGGCGTACTCAAGGTTGGTCAGGCCGGGGCCTTCGAATTCGAAGGTGTCATCGACGTGGTGATGGCCTGAATTCTTTGGCGGCATGAACAGGTTCCAGATGCCCTGGGCCTTGGCCCGGGCCTTTTCCTCTTCAACCACTTGCAGGACTTTCCAGCGTTCGCCGCTGGCCTGCTCGGCCTGATAGTCGGCATTGCGCGGGCGGACGTGGTTCTCGATGAACTGGCGCACGCGATCGCGCCAATAGCGTTGCCGTTCGGTTGGTTCGAAATCCATGAGGCGTCCTTTCCTGGAATTGATCGAGTCTTTGTTGGTTCTATCTGTGGCAGAGCCGCACGGCCGCGCCAAGGGGGTTTAATCGGTCGATTAAGCTGGTCGCTAGGGGTGCATGCCCTCCGCATCGGGATTTGCCCGCGCGGCGGACAGCGCCGCCAGCCGCGCCTCGTGATCGGCCCGGGTAATCGGGAAGTGGCGGATCACCAGGCTGACCGCCACGGCAAAGACTGCGACTACGGCGGCATAGGCCAGCGAGAGCGTGTCGATGATCGCCATGGGCACTTCGCCCGGCGTAGCCTTTTGCGGCAAGCCCGAAAGGGCCAGCAGCTGTCCGGTCACGAAGATGCCCAGGCCCGTCGCGCATTTCGCCATGAACATGTTCCCGGCAAAGAAGGCGCCTTCGCTGCGCCGCCCGGTCAGTTCTTCCGATGCTTCGACCACGTCGGCCACCATCGAGCTGGCCGAAATCATGGCCGAGACGCTGAACAGGTTGGACAGGAAGAAAAAGGCGAACAGCGGATAGGTCGAGGCCGGCGAGCCTGCGGTGGGCCACAGGCCCGCAGCGCGCAGCAGGAAGGGCGTGACCCAGAAGGCCGCGCCGACCACGGCCGTGATCTTCGCCGTATCGCGCTTGCCCCAGCGGGTGTGCAGCCGGGGCAGCAGCAGGAAGCAGGCGACCACGCTGGCGAACAGCACCCAGGGGAACAGCATCAAGTCGACCGGCGTGAAGCGCCAGATGAACAGGTAGAGGTAGTTGCTGATCGAAAAGGTGATGCCCTGGCTGGTATAGGCCAGCCCGCCGCCAAGCAGCAGGACGACGAAGGCGCGGTGCGAAAAGCTTTCGCGCAATTCGGCAAAGGCGGTCGCCAGGCTGAACTTTGACAGCGCCCTGGGCGGATAGCCCGAAGCGACCCGGTGCTGGGCCAGAGCGGAGATCAGCACGGCCCCGGTGATCAGGATTGCCCCGGCCAGTCCATAGGCCCGGTAGCCCTCCGGCTTGAGCAAGCCATCGGCCAGGAACACGTTGTAGGCCAGGAACATCACCAGCAGCCCGCCGCCCCAGCCAAACAGGAACCGGAAGCGCATCAGCCGGCTGCGTTCGTCGTAATCGCGGGTCAGTTCGGGCACCAGGGCGATCGAGGGAACCTCGCAGCATGATACCAGGGCGCGGATGGCCACGACCAGCCCGACCAGGCCCCAGAAGGTTGGCGGCTCGGTGGCGGCCCAGATCAGGTACCAGACTATGCCCAGCGGAACCGGGGCCAGGTACAGCCACGGCAGGCGCCGGCCCCAGCGGGTATAGGTGCGGTCCGAAAGGTAGCCGATCACCGGGTCGATTACCCCGTCGATCACCAGGGCCAGCATCAGCGCCAGGCTGACCAGCATGGCATCCATCCCCAGCACCTGATTGTAGTACAGCAGCAGGAAGGTGGAGAGCCCGTTGTCCTTTACGCCATAGGCGATCGACCCGATTCCGTGAAAAGCCGCAAGGCGCGTCGGAACGCGGCCTTCGATGGGGGTCACTGGCGGTTTTCCAGGAACTTCTGGATAGTGTCGAACAGGCCGGGCGCCTCGGGATCCCAGCAATGGCGCGGACCGACCGTGATACCGCCATCGACGATCATCGAGGCCCCGGTCATGAAGCTGGCGGCATCGCTGGCGAGGAAGGCCACCGCCTCGGCAATGTCACGCGGCTGGCCGCCGCGCGGGACGGGCTGGGCGTGGCTCGACATCTGGGCGATCATCGCGTTGACCGTGGCCTTGTCGGCCCCGGCCACGTCCAGGCTGGCGGAAAAGATGTTGGTGTTGATGAAGCCCGGCTGCACCGCGTTCACGCGGATGCCGAACTTGGCCAGGTCCATCGCGGCGCACTTGGTCAGGTGCAGCACGCCGGCCTTGGCCACGGCATAGGCCGTGGGCGAATAGCCCGGGCCGACCGCCGCCACCGAACTGGTGTTGACGATCGATGCGCCCTTGCGGTGTTGCA
>JBEGOD010000152.1:0-21122 GCA_041182185.1 Pseudomonadota bacterium | reverse complement strand
CGGTGGGATGGGCAACCGCCTTGGTCTGCACCGTCGTATCCTCCGTCACTCTCTCGCAGGCCTGCGGCTCCATCGCCCTGGTTTCCATCGCCACGCGCAGCGTCTCGGCGAGCAGCAGTTCGAGCTTGTCGGAACCGATCCGAGAGCGCCAGCGCGTCATCGACGACCGGTCCAGGGGCAGCTTGTGGCGAAAGTACTGCTCGCCGCAGAAGAACTGGTAATACGGATTCTCGACCCAGCGGGCGCAGACCGCCTCGTCGGACAGGCCCTCCATGTGCTTCAAGAGATGCAGACCCGCCATCAGCCGCGTCGACAGCCCAGGCCGCCCCTTCTCGTGGTAGAACCGTCCATAGGCTTCGTCGAACCGCGTCCAATCGATCAGACGCGCCAGTTTCACCAGCGCGTGCTCCATGTCGATCATGTTGTCGAGCTGGCTGCGGAACAGCTCATCGCTGCGCGGGGCGGGATTCTTCGGCGGCATCGGCGAACCTCATTATGTCAACCTCAGCACTGAATCACAGCCCGAATTTAGAGGAAAGCCCCCACGCGCACGCCCGTGCACAATCGCAAGCTTTTCGCCCGATTTCCCCAGAACCCTGCAATTCCGATTACTTTAAATCCCCCAAAACCCACGCAATCCTGCGGCCTTCCGCGTTTTTCACGGGCGACTAGCTGGCAGAGCAATGACCCGCGCAATGTGGGGAAGTTGTGGGGGCGGTTCGTTAAGAACGCTGAAAAAAGTCAGCTAGTCAGCATGTTGCGCAACCACCCTTGCGCCCTCCGTCTCCGCCATCGCCCGTGCGTTTTCAATTATTTCGCACGCCGCCTTGGGGCATGCCCACGATAAAGCCCACGATAGCTGTCCGGCTGGTCCTGTTGGGCTCCAGCAATCACATGGCAAAAACGGGACGCCTCGCGCGCGCCCGAAAAAGTTGGGTTAGCGTTTTGCTGACGGTAACGGCGCGGTCCTTAGGCGGGAACGCTTAAGCTTTTGGATGCCCCCGTGTCGGTCTTGCTTGACGCGCCACCACTCTAGCTTTGCACTTGCCGCACTCCATCAGTGTTAAAAGCTTCAACACTTAACAAGCATCGGTTAGTCTCGGTCTTCAGCAAAGGGAGAGACTATGCGCCGTTTTTTCATTCTGTGCTTGGCACTAGCTTGCACCACTCCTGCGCTCGGCCAAAACATCGAGCGCACCGACACTATTGAATATCTGCGATCCCAGCCATACCCGGTGATTGAGGGCGATGTTACAAACCGGCCATATCGCGTGGTTGGGCAGGTTACGAAACAACTTCGTAAGCTCTCAGCGTTTAGCAAAACACCGGACTTTCAGGCTGTCCAAAAGGAGCTTTGGGAGCGCGCCCGTAAGCTTAATGCCGATGCCGTGGTCAAAGCCCAGTGGGGAGAGTCTAACAATCCAACATGGACCTTTGCAGCGACTGAGGCGCGCGGGGTCGCAATCAAGTTCTTGACGGACGCAGAGATTGCAGCGCTACCCAAACCATAGTCTGCGCCGCCACCCTGATTACCACAGCATAGCAGCGGATCCCGAAGTGACTGCCGTAGATCAACGACGAAAGAATCTCTCCGCCGGATCATCCTCGACCGGGTCAGGCAGCGACACCTTGCTTTCGTCGGCTGGGGTCGCGCCAAGTTTCGACAGTATCGCCGAATAAGCCTGCATCGCGTTGACGCCCATATCAGGGTCGGCATTCAGGCGCGCCCGTAACACAGCAGCGATTTGCAGCAGGGCGCGGTGGCTGGAACCTAGCCAAGGCAGTTCGTCGATGAATTGCCGCCATGCATCTGCTTGCGCTGGTGACAGGCTAGCGGGCGGATGGCCTACAGCCCCAAATGCGACAACAGTGCGGTCAGCAAAGCGCGCAGGATCATGCAGTGCCGCGCCCGTTACGTGGGCCTTCATGATCGGGGTTCTCGGTCTTGCCATTGTCTCACCTCATGTTCTGAATTGCGGGTGCGCGCAGAGTGGTCCAGCGCGGTCCTTAGGGCAGTATGCCCCCAGGAATTGATGGGGGGCAGTCAGGCCTTGCGTGCAGACGGGCCGATGTTCTCGCTGGTGCTGCACCGCCTGCCGATGATCCGGCCTTGTGGTTCGTGTTGTCGGTCAATCCCAGCCGCATCAAGCAAGGCTTGCGGTGCCCCCTTGCAGACGTAGCCCAGCGCGACCTGCGCGTTCTCAAAGTGCAGCGCAGGGTTGCCTATCTCTATACCCAGCAGAAAGCCCACCGGTCGGCTATGGATCACGCCCTTGCGATAAGGCCGACCTGTGATTGCGCGCAGCCAACGCTTTTGCAGCCTGACAACGCGGTCAACGTGCTCGGCTGGGATATGGTAAAGCAAGTGGCAATGCCCGCCCTTGTCATACCCGGAACCCGGCACGTTCTCATGCACCCATAGCCATGCGATTCCGCTTTCGTGGCGGATCAGTGCCTTTGTCAGCCGGTCGACGAAGCGTCCGGTCGCGCGTGCCATGTCGCGCAGTGGCACCCCAGCCGCCTCCCAGTGGATTGTGGTCATCCGGGTGAACGGCAGGCCGATTGCACCAGCATGGCGCTCTGCGGCTATTAGGTTGGCTATTTGCTCGGCTTTCAGCGCATGGCTCACGCGGTCGGCACGGTTGCGCGCCCCGCCCCTTCCGGTGCTGCTTGCACAATTGGCTGCCACACTAGGGGTAATGTATTTAATTGCAGGGGCCGTGCCAGTTTCGGCAATCGCTGGATTTACAGGCTTAAGCGGCTCGGCGCGCACAATTGAAACTTCACCGAATCCTTGAAACGGTGAAGTTTCAAAAGTGCCACCATGCCGGTCGCTATCAAGCGGCTGGGGCATGGTGGCTAAGGTCACACTGTGATCCAGACGATCGCGCGTTTGCCGGACAGGTTACGTCGGCGAAGGCCGCTGTCGCGGATCAGGCCCTTGCGCTTGAGCTCGCTGGTGCGCGGCTGGACCGACCAACGTTCCATGCCCATCACGCCCATCAACTCATCAGCGGTCAGGCCTCGTCGACCTGCACTGCGGATTGCATCCAGCGCCATGCGTTGAAGTCGCCCGACCTTGGGGGCCAAGGCATTTGCAGCCTCTATCGACGTGTCCACATTGCGGTGTCCGGGCGCATCAGGATAGATGCTCATCGCTCACCCCCTTCCGGGCATTCCTGCAAGGCTACCGCTTCGCTGTTGTCGCCCGTCTCGTGCTGCATCACCGCGCCAGCACCACGAACCAAGGCTATGGCCTCAAGTTGGGTCAGTGCAGTGAAGCCGTGCGGCAACGCGGCTGGATCACGGGCCGCCAGCCACAGCGGGACATTGCGAGAGGCAAGCGGGCGCGCCCTCCACAGCGGGCAAGCCGTGATCGGGCAGACGGAGGTATGGACGCGCCAGTGACGGTCGCCGCCTTCCTGCCCGCCACAGTCGCGACACTTGGCGTCAATCGACTGGCGAAGGGAAACAGTGCTCATGCCCCGCCCTCCACTTCCAGCCGCGGCAGACCTGCGTTTTCCAACAGCTTCGCCAGCCAAGCTAGTTGGGCCTCGCTCATGGGCGAAGGGTCAACGACAAGCTGGCCCAAGAATTGCCCAGCCTTGCGGCTAAGGCGGCTCGAACCATTAAGCAGAGCAAGGGCCGCATCGCGGTGATTGCGGAATGAATCAGCCATGCGCCCCTCCACCGAACACAAAGGCAGAGAGAGCCACGGCCAGTTCCGGGCGGACAAGGTGCGCGGTCATAAGGAATTGCGCCTGTGACGCGACAATGTTACCGGCCCACCCGGAACATTCCGAACGGCAATTGTGAAAGTTCTGAGCCCCGGTCTCACCGCCGGGGTTTTTCTTGGCCATGTGCTTAGCCCTCCCCTTCGATCAGCTTGCGCAGCGAAGCGGCTGGGATGACTGTGCGGCCACCAATGCGGCGGGCCTCGAGTTTGCCTTCGGAGATCAGTTTATAGAGGTTCGTCTTGCCTAGTGTCGAAACACGGCAGGCGTCTGCCACCGTGTAAGCGAGGGGCTCATAATTATTCATGGTCGCTCCTTGTTCTAATGAACAGGTGCGACTTCGGACGTTCACCTCGGACAGTGGCGTGCACTGTCCAGATTTTTTACTTTTTCCGGTTTTTAGTCCAGATTTTGCGGTTAGCTTCCGGACTTGTGCCTACGCCCTTTTTGAATACTCTCTGGGCCGCCCAACTCGGCGTGCCCTCAGGGTGGCGGTCCAAAAGGTTGTGCATTGCTGTAAGAACAGCCGCTCTATTTGGAGCATACATCGCGGACCTTGCTCCGCCGCCTTGGCTCGAGGACTTCGAACCCTTTTCACCCCGGATTGTATCCGGATCAAGAAGCCAACGCAGCGCAGTCAATTCCGCATCCGCCTTAGCAAGCTGAACCCGCATCTCCTGATAGTCGCCCTTGTTGAAGCGACTTCGTGCCCGCCGAATGAAAAGCTCATATCGTTGGATCACTTCGCCGTATCGGTCATCCTGCCGCAAAGTTTCCACCTGACCTGCAAGTGTCCGCTCGTGTCGCTCAAGCCGCCCCAAAGGTGTTGAAGCCATAAGGGCCGCGCGCACCTGCTCCGATGTTAGTGGGCTGTCATTGCTCATAGCTACAATCTCATGCTGCTCGAATTGGCGAGACGTTTGCCCCAGCCGTTTCCGTGCCTATTGAATAGGTCGCCCAAGCTTCCATCAGCTTGATACGCTTCGGTAGCAGTGTGGCGCGCGAATATGCCGCCTCCGCCTTGTCCGGCAATTGGTGTGCCATTGCGTGCTCGATCACTTCACGCGGAAAGCTTGTTTGCTCGCCAGCCCAATCCCGGAAAGTGGATCGGAAACCGTGCACTGTGATCATGCGGCCACCTGACTTGCGATCAATCCAACCTTCACCGCCACTATTGATGCCAGCCTCATGCATTCGGCGCAGCAGCATTGGCATAGCCATGTCGGAAAGCTTACCGCCATTAACGGCGGGGAATAGTGGTGCATCAGGCCTCCCGCTGGTTAATGGCAGGGCTTCACGCAACAAGTCCAACGCGCGCAGGGATAGCGGTATAGTATGCTCTTTGCCCGCCTTCATGCGTGCGGCTGGAATTGTCCAAAGGCTCGCGCTCAAATCGACTTCACGCCATGTTGCCCCGGTCACTTCGCCCAGCCGCGCGTTAGTCAGGATTGTGTATTCGAGCGCAAGGGCCGCGAGCGCCTCTCGCCTCCTAAGGTCAGCCATGAATGCTGGCAGTTCGGAGTAGGCCAGGGCGGGGTGGTGTCCTCTCTTGCGCTTGTCGTGCTTCGGTAAAAGCTGGTCCAAATGGCCGCGCCACAGGGCTGGATTTTCGCCCGCTCGCAAACCCTGCACTTTCGCGGCAGCCAAGACGTTCTCTATTCTTCCGCGCAGGCGGCTGGCAGTCTCCGGCAGCGCATCCCAAATCGGTTCGAGCACCTTTAGCACCTCAAACGTGCCAATCTCACCAACCGGCAAATCACCGATGATCGGATAGGCATAGGAGGCTAACGTGTTGCGCCATTGCTGCCGGTGCTTGGGATTTTTCCAGCCGCTTTCCATGCGTTCGACATAAGCGTCTGCAACCTCGCGAAAGGTGGTTTGCGCCAAGCGTTCCGCTCTCGCCTTTGCCGCAACCTTCTTTGCAGCAGTGCGCACCCCTTCCGGCATCTCTCCGGTCCGCGCCTTAGCGGCACGATCCTGCGCGTCGGCCCTTGCCTGCGAAAGGGTAACGGCTTTTGGACCGACCGCTGGCCCAAGGCCAACGTCACGCGCCTTGCCATCGACAAGTTGTCGGAAAAGCCAAGACCTTGCCCCGCTTGGCTGCACACGGAGATAAAGACCTCCACCGTCCGCATGACGCCCCGGTCCAAGGGTCTTAACCTGAATGGCAGTTAAGGCATGGTGCAACTTGCGAGGCATTAGGCGGACACTCCTTTATGCCCATGATGATGCCCACGATAGTAGTGCGGATGCCCACGATAGCAAGTGTCCATCACCGAACCAATGCGGAGACGCGCTCACTCTAAATACAACACAAGTAAGGAGCTTTTTAGGAGACCTCCGAACGGCAGCGAAAGGCACTTTGGCGGACTCCGTCTCCGCCACTTCAGTTTTCTACTAAAGCCCACTCGTTCGCGGGCTTTCCTCGGCCAGCGGCGCCAGCCCAGTGAGCACCAGGCGGACCAGGTCGCCCTGCCCTTTGGCGCCGGTCTTGGCATAAATCCGCTTGGAATAGCTGCGCGTGGTCTCTTCGGTCAGGTTCAGCAGGCGGCCGGCCTCGACCAGCGCGTGGCCCTGGCTGAGCAGCGCGGCAAGGGCTGCTTCGCGTTTCGACAGCCCCAGGGTTTGCGCGATGATCGGCGCCGCTGCGGCCGGGAGTGCGCGCGGTGGCAGGCGGAAGCTGGCGACCGAGTTGGAGCCGGCGGGCTCCGGCCGCAGCACCAGCGGGCGGCCGTCTTGCAGGGCGGTCCGCTCCGCCTGCCACAAGGGATCGGCGGCCAGGGTATTCCCGGCCTCGTCCAGCACGGCCTGGCCAATGCCCAGCAGCGCCAGCGATCCTTCGGCGGCCTGCGCGCGGCGACGCCAGGTCCGCAAGGTCGCAAGTTGCCCAAGCGCGATCTCGATCGCCGGAACCAGCCCTGACACAAGCGCGCTGTCGGCGGCACTGAACTGGGCCCGCTCGGCCAGCAGCACCACCCAGACCGAGGCCTTGCCTGAGCCGAGACGGACAATCCGGGCATCGCCAATCTGCGCTGCCGCCAGGGCCGCGTCCTGGCTGGCACGGGCTTCCTTGCTGTCGAAATCGCGCAACTCGTCGAGCGCGTAGATCCGGCCTGGCCGCAGCAGCGCCAGCGCGCGGTCCAGCGCGGCAAGCTCACGCATGGCCGCGACAGCATCGCCACCATCGCGCCGCGCGATCCGGTGATTGCCGCCTGGCGACAGCAGATGAATGCGGTCGCCCGCCGTCCGCGCCAGCAGCCCCTTGAGGAACGAATCCCACGGCGCCTCGCCCAGAAGACCTTCGAACAGGGCCAGGATGAGGTCATTTTGCGCCATGGCTGCCATCTATGCTCCCATATGGGGGTATTCGGGTCAAGTCCCGACCGCCATGCGCGGGCTGACCAGCAAGGGAGCGACCTTCGTGAGTGACCTGTCCCGCCAGACCCTGACGCACCTCCAGCGGCTTGAGGCCGAGGCGATCCACATCATCCGCGAGGTCGTGGCCGAGGCTGAGAACCCGGTGATGCTCTATTCGGTCGGCAAGGATTCGGCGGTCATGCTGCACCTGGCGCGCAAGGCGTTCTATCCCTCGCCCCCGCCCTTCCCGCTGCTGCACGTCGATACGACCTGGAAGTTCAAGGCGATGTACGAGCTGCGCGACCGGATGGCGCAGGAATCGGGGATGGAGCTACTGGTCTACCAGAACCCCGATGCCGCCGAACGCGGGATAAATCCGTTCGATCACGGCCCCTTGCACACCGACATGTGGAAGACGGAAGGCCTCAAGCAGGCGCTCGACAAGTGGCAGTTCGATGCCGCCTTTGGCGGCGCGCGGCGCGATGAGGAAAAGAGCCGCGCCAAGGAGCGGATCTTCTCGTTCCGCACGGCCACGCATGGCTGGGATCCCAAGAACCAGCGGCCCGAGCTGTGGAACCTCTACAACGCCCGCAAGAACAAGGGTGAATCGATCCGCGTCTTTCCGATCTCGAACTGGACCGAGCTCGACATCTGGCAATATATCCACCTGAACGACGTGCCGATCGTGCCGCTCTACTTCGCCGAAGAACGCCCGACCTATGAATGGGAAGGCCAACTGTTCATGGCCGATGACATTGCGCGGCTGGAACAGGTACTCGGTCGCCGTCCGGAGCTCGTCAATCGCTCGGTCCGGTTCCGCACGCTCGGCTGCTTCCCCTTGACCGGCGCGGTGGAAAGCACCGCCAGAACGCTGCCCGAAGTGATCCAGGAAACCCTGCTGACCACGACCAGCGAACGCCAGGGCCGGGTCATCGACAAGGATGCCGGCGGCGCAGGGATGGAAGTGAAGAAGCAGCAGGGGTACTTCTGATGAGCGACAAGGACGTGATCTATCAGACCGATGCCTTGATCGCCGAGGACATCGGGGCCTACCTTGAAAGCCATCAGCACAAGTCGATGCTGCGCTTCATCACCTGCGGCAGCGTCGATGACGGCAAGTCGACGCTGATCGGGCGGCTGCTCTATGACAGCAAGATGATCTTCGAGGACCAGCTTGCCGCGCTGGAAAGCGACAGCAAGAAGGTCGGGACGCAAGGCCAGGAGATCGACTTCGCCTTGCTGGTCGATGGCCTGGCCGCCGAGCGCGAACAGGGCATCACGATCGATGTCGCCTATCGTTTCTTCAACACCGAAAAGCGCAAGTTCATCGTCGCCGATTGCCCGGGGCACGAGCAGTATACCCGCAACATGGTGACCGGCGCCTCTACCGCCGACCTGGCGGTGATCCTGGTCGATGCGCGCAAGGGCGTGCTGGTCCAGACGCGGCGCCACTCCTACCTGTGCCACCTGATCGGCATCCGCAACCTGGTGCTGGCGGTCAACAAGATGGACCTGGTCGATTACAGCCAGGAAGTCTTCGACGGGATCGTCGCCGACTATGCCGCGTTTGCCCGGTCGATCGGCATCGAAGGCTTTACCGCCATGCCGATTTCGGGCTTCAAGGGCGACAACATCACCGCGCTATCGGCCAATACGCCGTGGTATTCCGGGCCGACGCTGATCGGACACCTGGAAACGGTGGAAGTGAATGCCGCCCGCGACCTCGAAAAGCCGTTCAGGATGCCGGTGCAATGGGTGAACCGCCCTAACCTCGATTTCCGGGGCTTCTCGGGGCTGATCGCCAGTGGTTCGGTCAAGCCCGGCGATGCCATTCGCGTGCTGCCCTCGGGCAAGACCAGCACGGTCACGCGGGTCGTCACGATGCAGGGCGATCTTGACCAGGCGCTGGCCGGTCAATCGGTAACGCTGTGCCTTGCCGACGAAATCGACTGTTCGCGCGGTGACGTGATCGCGGCTGCCGACAACCCGCCGCAGAACGCTGACCAGTTCGAAAGCACCCTCGTCTGGCTGAACGATGAGCCGCTTCACGTCGGCCGCGCCTATTGGCTGAAGCTGGGCACCCAGACCGTTTCGGTGACCGTGCAGCAACCGAAATACGCGATCAGCGTCAACACCATGGAACATGTTGCGGTCAAGACGCTTGACCTCAACGCGATCGGGGTGGCCGAAATCACCACCGACCGGCCCTTGGTGTTCGAACCCTATGCGGACAATCGCACGCTGGGCGGCTTCATCCTGATCGATAAGATCACCAATGCCACCGTCGCGGCGGGGATGATCCATTTCAGCCTGCGCCGCTCGCAGAACGTCCACTGGCAGCCGACCGACGTGACCCGCGATGAACATGCCCGGCTGAAGAACCAGACACCGCGCGTGCTGTGGTTCACCGGGCTATCGGGTTCGGGCAAATCGACCATCGCCAACGAGGTCGAAAAGCGGCTCAACCTGATGAACCGCCACACCTTCCTGCTGGATGGCGACAATGTCCGGCACGGCCTCAACAAGGACCTGGGTTTTACCGAGGCTGATCGGATCGAGAACATCCGCCGCGTCGGCGAGGTGGCCAAGCTGATGGTGGACGCCGGGCTGATCGTCCTCACCGCCTTCATCAGCCCGTTCCGCGCCGAGCGCGAAATGGTCCGCCAATTGTTGCCCGCGGGCGAGTTCATCGAGATCTTCGTCGATACCCCGCTGGCAGTGGCCGAAGCGCGCGACGTGAAGGGGCTCTACAAGAAGGCCCGGTCCGGCCAGCTCAAGAACTTCACCGGGATCGACAGCCCCTATGAGCCGCCGCTCAACCCGGAAATCCGGGTGAACACGGTGGAAATGACGCCGGAGGAAGCCGCCGAGCACATCATCCGGCAACTGATGCCGCTGAAATAGGCGACCAGCCAGCCGGAACGGCTGCGTTACTTTGCGGCCAGGCCCGCCAGGTAACGCACTGCCAGGCCATAGCCGGCAATGCCCAGGCCAGAGATCACCCCGGTGACCGCGGCGGTCATGATCGTGTCCTTGCGCCAGGCCTCATCGCGGCGATGGATGTTGCTGATGTGCACCTCCACCACCGGGCATTCGACCATCTTCAGCGCATCGAGCACCGGATAGGCGGCATAGGAAAAGGCCGCCGGATTGATCACCATGCCGGCCAGGCCGGTGCGCGCCTGCTGGATCCATTCGACCATCTCATGCTCGGCATTGGTCTGGCGGAAATCGAGCGCGCAACCCGCGCCCTCCGCTTCGGCGCGGCACAGCGCCTCGATATCGGCCAGAGTGGCGTGCCCATAGACCTCCGGCTCGCGCGTGCCGAGCAGGTTGAGGTTGGGTCCATTGAGGACGAGGATCGTTCCGGCCATTGCGCCAAGCTCCCTGTTATCGCCGCGGCCATATCGCAATCGGCGAAGCAGGCAAACCCACCCGCGCTGATTATCGGCTTGCTTTATATAAGCGCGCTTATTATATCTTCGGCATGACCCCATCGGTTGCCTATCTGCTCAGCGATTCGGCGCGCCTCCTGCGCCGCGCGTTCGACATGCGCGTGCGGGCCATGGGCGTGACCGGCCCACAGGCGCGCCTGCTGCTGGTGCTGGGCCTGCATGAGGGCGAGAACCAGGGCTTCTATGCCGAACAGCTGGATGTCGAGGCGATCACGCTGGGGCGGATGCTTGACCGGATGGAAGAAGCCGGCCTGATCGAACGCCGCCGCGATCCGGCCGATCGCCGCGCCTGGCGCGTGCACCTGACCCCCGCCGGCCACGATCTGCTGCCCGAACTTCGCGCCGGCATGACCCCGATGATCGATGCCATGCTGGCTGGCTTCACCGAGACCGATCGGGAACGACTGGGCCAGATGATCGAACAGGTTCGGGCCAATCTGAACACCATTCTAGAACCAGAGGTCGCCATCCATGGCTGAAGCCGATCCCGCCCGGCTCGAAGCCGCCGAAGCCCAGCCGCTGCACCGCAAGCGCAACTGGCCGCGCCTGATCCTGATGCTGGCCGTGCCGCTGCTCGTCGTGATCGGCGGGGTGGTCTACTGGTACAGCCTGCAGGGCAAGGTTTCGACCGACAATGCCTATGTGAAGCTCGACAAGGTTTCGGTCAGCGCCGAGATCGGGGGCAAGATCGTCGATGTTGCCGTGCGCGAAGACCAGAAGGTCAAGGCCGGCGACCTGCTGTTCCGGATCAATCCCGAACCCTTCCAGCTCCAGATCCAGCAAGCCGATGCCAGCATTGCCGCTGCCCAGGCCAATGTCTCGGCGCTGGCCAATGCCAGTGCGCTGTCGGGCGCAGACCTGACCGCCGCGCGTGAGAATATCGCTTTCGCCAAATCCACCCTCGCTCGCCAGCAGGCGCTGTGGAACCGCGGCTTCACCACCAAGGCCGCGCTCGATGCGGCCCAGCACCAGGTCGCCAGCGCCGAGGCCCAGCTTGAGCTGGCCATCGCCAAGCAGCGCGAAGCCGGGGCCAAGCTGGCCACCGGGGCGCAGGTCCCCGGCATGAACCCGCAGGTGGCCGCCGGCCGCGCCCAGCGCGCCGTGGCCGAGCTTAACCTGCGCCGCACCGAAGTGCGCGCACCTATCGGCGGAACCATCGCCCAGGCCGACCGGCTGCTGGTGGGGCAAGAGGCCATTTCCGGCCTGCCACTGCTGACGATCGTCGCGCGCGAAGGCAGCTATATCGAAGCCAATTTCAAGGAAACGGACCTGGCCGAAATGAAGGTCGGCCAGCGCGCCGAGCTGCGCTTCGATGCCTATCCGGGGGTCAAGCTGAAGGGCCATGTCGCCGCAATCGGAGCGGGCACCGGCAGCGAGTTCTCGGTCCTGCCGGCGCAAAACGCCACGGGCAACTGGGTCAAGGTAACCCAGCGCGTGCCTGTGCGGATCGTGCTGGATGAACCGAGCCCGCGCGACCTGATCGCCGGCCTGTCAAGCAAGGTGACCGTTTACACTGCCGAGCAGCGCTGAGCCGGTGGCGAGCCGCGCCGCCCCTGCCCCGCCACGCGGTCCGGCCACGCTTCCGGCCGGGGCCGACGTGGCGATGCTGCCAGTCGACAATCCGACCCTGCTGACGGTCGGCATCATGCTCGCCTCGCTGCTGCAGATCCTCGACAGCACGATTGCCAACGTGGCGATCCCACACATGCAATCAGCGCTGGGCGCGACGCCCGATACGATCACCTGGGCACTGACCAGCTATATCGTGGCCACTGCCGTCGCCATGCCGATGACCGGGTGGCTATCCGACAGGGTCGGCTCTCGCAACCTGTTCATCTGGTCGGTGGCCGGGTTCATCCTCTCGTCGATGCTCTGCGGGATGTCGCAGAACCTGACGCAGATGGTGCTCTTTCGCGCGCTGCAAGGCGCGACCGGGGCCTTCATCAGCCCGCTCAGCCAGGCGGCGATGATCGATACCAACAAGCCATCGCGCCAGCCGCAGATGATGGCACTGTGGGGCATGGGCATCATGGTCGGGCCGATCCTGGGCCCGTTCCTGGGCGGCTGGCTGACCGAGAATGCCAACTGGCGCTGGGTGTTCTATGTCAATGTCCCGCTGGGCGCGGTTGCGCTGGCGATTCTGCTGGCCGGCCTGCCATCACGCGAGCGGATCCGTCGGCGGTTCGATTTGACCGGCTTTGCCCTATTGGCGATCTGCCTGACCGCCGTGCAGATGCTCCTGGATCGCGGCAATCATGTGGACTGGTTCGATTCGGCTGAAAGCTGGATTTACCTGGCCATCGCAATCTCGACCGGCTGGATGGCGCTGGTCCATTTCACCACGGCTCAGCAACCGTTGTTCGATCGGGGCCTGTTCGCCAATTCCAACTTCGTGGTCGCCATGCTGATCAGTGTGGTGATCGGCGTGGTGATGTTCGCGACGATGGCGCTGTTGCCACCGATGTTACAGCACCTGTTCGGCTATACCGTGATCGACACCGGCGAAGCACTGGTTCCGCGCGGGATCGGGACCATGGTGTCAATGCAGTTTGCCGGCTGGCTGGTCCGGCGCGGGGTCGATCCCCGGATCATGATCACGGCTGGCTTCAGCATCGCCACCTGGTCGCTGTGGGACATGGCCAGCTGGTCGCTGGCGGTTGACCACGAGGCGATCATGGTAGCTGGCCTGATCCAGGGGATTGGTATGGGCCTGGTGTTCATCCCGATGAACTCGGTCGCCTTTGCCACTCTCTCGGCGCAGTTGCGCACTGATGGCGCGAGCCTGCTCAACCTGTGCCGTTCAATTGGCTCCTCGATCGGGATCGCGGTAACCACGGCGCTGGCGGCTCGCTCAATCCAGGTCAGCCACTCCGACCTGGCGGGACATGTCACGGCTTCGGCCAGCTCGATGATCGACGTTTCGGCGACCGAACGGTTCCAGGCGGCAGGCGAAACCGCGCTGCGGATGGTCGATGCCGAGGTCAATCGCCAGGCGGCGATGATCGCCTATGTCAACGATTTCTACCTGATGATGTGGCTGGCGTTGGCCGCTGTGCCGCTGGCGCTGCTGCTACGCCGCCAGGCCGCCGTCGGACCGCGCTTCTAGACCGGCTTCCGGCGCTGAAGGCCCGAGCGCTTGCAGGAGGCGACCAGCTCACCGCGCTGATTGTAAGCCTGGTGCAGGAAGGTGACGATCCCGGCGTCCGGGCGTGACCTGGATTCCCGCAGTTCCAGCACTTCGGTCACGATATTCAGCGTATCGCCGATGAACACCGGTTTGGGGAAACGCACCTCGTCCCAGCCCAGGTTGGCCACCGCCGTACCAAGCGTGGTGTCGCCAACGCTGACGCCCACCATCAGGCTGAGCGTGAAGCACGAATTGACCAGGACCTGGCCATATTCGCTGCCCTTCATATACTCGGCATCAAGGTGCAACTGCGCCGGATTGTGCGACAGCGTGGTGAACAGGACATTGTCCGTCTCGGTCACCGTGCGGCGGATCGCGTGATCGAACCGCTGGCCCACGGATAGCTCGTCAAACCATACTCCGGGCATTGCGCTCTCCTAGCTGCGGAACACGACCGTGCGGCTGCCGTTCAGCAGCACGCGGTCTTCAAGGTGCAAACGGACCGCTTCGGCCAGCACGCGGCGCTCGATGTCGCGGCCCTTGCGGACCAGGTCTTCCGGGCTGTCGGCGTGGCTGATCGATTCGACATCCTGGTGGATGATCGGCCCCTCATCGAGATCGGCGGTGACGTAGTGCGCGGTCGCCCCGATCATCTTTACCCCGCGGGCATGGGCTTGGTGGTAGGGCTTCGCGCCCTTGAAGCCCGGCAGGAACGAGTGGTGGATGTTGATGCAGCGCCCGGCCAGGTCGGCCGAGAGCGCGTCGGACAGGACCTGCATGTACCGCGCCAGCACGACCAGCTCAGCCCCGGTCTCGGCGATCAGGGCGCGCAGGGCGGCTTCCTGCTGCGGCTTGGTGTCGGCGGTAACCGGCAGGTGGTGGTAGGGCACGCCATCCGGCAAGGCCGCCGACAGCGCCGCGCGCGCGTGGTTGCCAGCAATCGCGACCACCGCCATCGGCAATTCACCGATCCGCTGGCGATAGAGCAGGTCGCTCAGGCAGTGATCGAACTTGCTGACCAGGATCAGCACCCGGCGCTCGGCGCTGGCCGCCCGCAGGGTCCAGCGCATGCCCAGTTCGCCCGCCAGCCGGTCCAGCGCGGACCGATAGGCGTCGATCGTGGTCTCGCCCGGCGCAAAGGCCACGCGCATGAAGAACTCGCCATCTTCGATATCGTTGAACTGCTGGGCTTCAAGGATATTGCCGCCCAGTTCGAACAGCAGTCCGCTGACGCGGGCCGTAATTCCGGGGCGGTCGCAGCATGACAGGGTCAGGATCAGGCGGGCTGGCATCGCAATGCTCTTGGCGGATGGCGCGCAGTTTGCCAACACCGGGCCATGCGGTTCTTCTTCTACGGCACGCTCCAGGCGGGCAACAGCAATCCCGAGATCGCGGCGATCCATCGCCGGCTGGTGCCGGAAGGTCCGGCCCGGATCGCGGGCCGGCTCCTCGCCGTGCAGGATCGCGATGGCTGGTTTCCGGCGCTGGTCCCCGGCGATGGCGAGGTCCACGGCCAGGTCTATGCCGCCAGCCCCGCATTCACGGCGGACGACCTTGCCGCGCTCGACCGCTATGAGGAGTTCGATCCGGCCTCGCCTGAGACCTCATGGTATCTGCGCGAGACGATGGCGCTGACCAGCGGCGCGCCGGTGAGCGTCTATCGCATGAACGCAGCGCCGCCCGCCGAGGCCGTGCCGATCCCCGAAGGCAACTTCCGGGCCTGGCTCAAAGCCGCCAAGCTGCGGGAGTTCAGCGGCCGCGACGACGCTTAGGGCTTGCCTTCGGAGCGATTCCTGCTTAGGGGCGCCCCCTTCATTGACACGGATTCGATGACCTGCCTGGCTAACAAGGGCTGCCATGGCCGGTTGGACGTGTCTCGAACAAGGAGACGAAAATGCCCAAGCTCAAGACGAAGAGCGGCGTCAAGAAGCGCTTCAAGCTCACCGCCACCGGCAAGATCAAGCACGGTGCGGTTGGCAAGCGGCACCGTTTGATCAGCCACAACGCCAAGTACATCCGCCAGCATCGCCGCACCGACACGATCTCTGACGCAGATGCGAAGACGATCAAGAAGTGGGCGCCCTACGGGCTGAACTGAGGAGTACTGAAGAATGGCACGTGTCAAAAGGGGTGTAACCACCCGCGCCAAGCATAAGCGGCTTCTCGAACAGGCAGCGGGCTACCGCGGCCGCCGCAAGAACACCATTCGCGTTGCGCGTCAGGCGGTCGAAAAGGCCGGCCAGTACGCTTACCGCGACCGCAAGGTTAAGAAGCGGACCTTCCGCGCCCTGTGGATCCAGCGCATCAACGCGGCGGTTCGCGCCGAAGGCCTGACCTATTCGCAGTTCATCCACGGCACCAAGCTGGCCGGGATCGAACTCGACCGTAAGGCAATGGCCGATCTGGCGATGAACGAAGGCGGCGTTTTCGCTGCTGTCATCGCCCAGGCCAAGGCTGCCCTGCCGGCGTAAGCCGCAGGCTCCACAGCCAAGCGCAAGGGGCGCGGACGGGATGCCGTCCGCGCCCTTTTCGTTGTTTCACTATGGGATTTTTGCCTGAAACGCTTGCGAGCGCGGTGCGGCAATGCAAGTATCACCCCAATCCCGGATGCGACCCCGGGAAACAGGGGTGATAGCGCGACAATGAGCAGCCAGCATATTGGCGATGCGGTCAGGGTGCGCTTCTTCATGCCGTCGCCGGCATTGGCCCCCTATATCAGCACCTACTACCTGACCGAGGTAGAGATCGCCCCGGACGATCGGATCGAGGACTGGCTCCATCCCGAATGGGCCAACCTGCGCTTTGCCCGCAATGACACCTGGGAAGCCGGCATCGGCGCCGAGCCGCTCCGCCCCATGCCGCAGTTCATTGCCACCGGGCCGACCAGCCTCGCCGCGCGGTTCCGCACCGGGCCGATGCGCAGCTGGGGGATCGGCCTGCTGCCGCTGGGCTGGGCGCGGCTGGTTGGCGTCGCGGCGGTCAACCTGGCCGACCGGACATGCGATGGCGCGACTACGGCTGCCTATGCCCACTTTGCGCCGCTGCTGGACACGATCTTTGCAGGCTCGCCGGACCCGGCGGCCGAGGCCCGGCGGATCGACGCGTTCCTGCTCGCCATGCTTGATCACCGCCCACCGGCCGAAGATGAAGCGCGGATCAGGGCCGCGCACGGCACGCTGGTCGATCTCGATTCCGGCACGGTCAGCGAGTTTGCCGAGAAAATCGGCCTGTCGCCGCGTTCGCTTGAGCGGCTTTCATTGCGGGCCTTCGGCTTTTCACCCAAGTTGCTGCTGCGCCGCCAGCGGTTCCTGCGCAGCCTGGCGCAGTTCATGCTCGATCCGACCCTGTCGTGGATCAAGACGCTGGACTGGCAATATGTCGATCAGGCCCACTTCGTACGCGATTTCAAACGTTTCATGACCATGAGTCCCAGCACCTATGCCGCGCTGGAGCACCCCGTGCTGCGTGCCGCCGCCCAGGCCCGCGCTGCGGCTGCGGGGGCCGCTGTCCAGGCCCTGCACCGCCCCTGATGCCTGACGCACAGCCCGCCAATGTGGCAGTCAAGGTTCGGTTCCACGCTCCGCCGCCGGCGCTGCAGTCGTGCTTCACCACCTTCTACCTGACCGAGATCGACTTGCCCGAGGGCGAGCAGGTTACCGACGCACTCCAGCCCGAATGGGCCAACCTGCGCTTCTTTTCGGGTGAGCGGCCCTGTTCGTGGATCGACGGCGGCGACCGGGTAGAGAACGCCAGCTTCGTAGCCACCGGCCCCAGCACCCGGGCGACCAACTTCCGGCTCGGGCCGACCCGCTTCTGGGGCATCGGGCTGATGCCGCTGGGCTGGGCCCGGTTCCTGGGCCTGCCAGCCGCCGATCACGCCAACCTGATCGCCGACGGGCACCGTCATCCAAGTTTCGCCCGCTTCATCCAGCTGGCCGACAGCCTGACCCTGGACGAGGCCGATGAGGCCGCGGAACTCGCCCACATCATCGCCTTCTTTGCAGCGATCCCGCCGATCGATCCGGATGAAGAAGCCCGGATCCAGGCAATCCATGCTGCGCTGGTCGATCTGGAAGTTGGCACCGTGGCCGAGATGGTCGAACGGGTCGGCACCAGCCAGCGAACGATTGAGCGGGTCTGCCTGCGCCACTTCGGCTTCCCACCCAAGCTGCTGCTGCGCCGCCAGCGCTTCATGCGCAGCCTGGCGCAGTTCATGCTCGACCGCTCGCTCAAGTGGATCGGCGCGATCGACCAGCATTACCACGACCAGGCCCAGTTCGTGCGCGACTTTCGCGAGTTCATGGGCATGAGCCCGCGGCAATATGCCGCCATGCCGCACCCGGTGCTGGAACGCTTCATGTATGAGCGCGCGCGGGTTCATGGCGCGGCGGTCCAGACGCTCGACGTGCCGGCCGGGACAACCACGCCCCTCGAATAGCAGATTCGGTTTTGACCCTGTCTCCAAGGCCGCTAAAGGCTCCATTCCAAGCAAAGGACAGGGCCAAACCAGTGGATTACGCAAGCACCCGTGAAGAGGCGCTGGCACGCATTGCCGCCGCGCAGGATCTCGACGCGCTGGAGCACTTGCGGATCGAGTTTCTGGGCAAGCAGGGCTCGATTTCGGGCCTGCTCAAGACCCTGGGCGCAATGTCGCCGGAAGAGCGCCAGACGGTTGGCCCGCAGATCCATGCCCTGCGCGAAGGCGTGACCGAGGCACTGGCTGCCCGCAAGGCCGCCCTCGAAGCCGCCGTCCTCGAAGCGCGCCTGGCCAGCGAAACCGTTGATCTCACCCTGCCCGCGCTGGAAACCGCGCGCGGTTCGATCCACCCGGTCAGCCAGGTGATGGACGAACTCGCGGAGATCTTCGCCGACCTCGGCTTTGCCGTCGCGACCGGCCCGGAGATCGAGGACGACTGGCACAATTTCACCGCACTCAACATTCCGGAAAGCCATCCGGCGCGGGCGATGCACGATACCTTCTACTTCCCGGACAAAATCAGTGCCGAGGGGGACGCCGAAGGCCGCGCGATGTTGCTGCGCACCCACACCAGTCCGGTGCAGATCCGCTCGATGCTGGCTCACGGTGCGCCGATCCGGATCATCGCGCCCGGCCGGGTCTACCGCTCGGACAGCGATGCCACCCACACCCCGATGTTCCACCAGGTCGAAGGCCTGGTGATCGACAAGGGTATCCACCTCGGCCACCTCAAGTGGACGCTGGAAACCTTCCTCAAGGCCTTCTTCGAGCGCGACGATATCGTCCTGCGCCTGCGCCCCAGCTACTTCCCCTTCACCGAACCTTCGGTCGAGGTCGATGTCGGCTTTGCCCTGGTGAACGGCAAACGCGTGCTGGGCGGTTCCGGCGATGCGCCGGGGCACGGCTGGATGGAGCTGCTGGGCTCTGGCATGGTCAATCGCAAGGTGATCGCTGCCGGCGGGCTCGATCCCGACGAATGGCAGGGCTTTGCCTTCGGCGTCGGCGTCGATCGGCTCGCCATGCTGAAGTACGGCATGGACGACCTGCGCGCCTTCTTCGATGGCGATGCCCGCTGGCTGTCGCACTATGGCTTCAACCCCAACGACGTCCCGACCCTGTCGGGCGGCGTCGGCACTGCGGCTTAAGGAGGGCGGCACAATGAAGTTCTCGCTTTCCTGGCTCAAGGACCACCTCGATACCACGGCCTCGGTCGCGGAGATTTCCGCCAAGCTGAGCGCCATCGGGCTTGAGGTCGAAGGGATCGAGGATCCCGCCGCCAAGCTCGCCGGGTTCAAGGTGGCCAAGGTGCTCACCGCCGAGCGCCACCCCAATGCCGACAAGTTGCAGGTGCTCACCGTCGATACCGGTGACGGCCAGCCGCTCCAGGTCGTCTGCGGCGCGCCCAATGCCCGCGCCGGGCTGGTCGGCGTGCTGGGTCTACCGGGCGCTGTCGTCCCCGCCGGCGGGTTCGAGCTCAAGAAGAGCGCGATCCGCGGCGTCGAGAGCAACGGCATGATGTGCTCGACCCGCGAACTGGAGCTGGGTGACGATCACGACGGGATCATCGAGCTGCCCGCCGATGCGCCGGTCGGCACCCCCTTTGCCGATTACCACGGCACCGACCCGGTCTTCGACGTGGCGATCACGCCGAACCGCCCGGACTGCATGGGCGTCCATGGCATTGCCCGCGATCTCGCCGCTGCGGGTCTTGGCACGCTGAAGCCGATCGCGGTCCAGGCCGTGCCGGGCAGCTTCCCCTGCCCGCTGCCGATCCGCACTGACGATCCCGATGGCTGCCCGGCCTTCTTCGGCCGCGCCATCCGCGGCGTGAAGAACGGGACCTCGCCGCAGTGGCTGCAGGACCGCCTGCTGAGCGCTGGCCAGCGCCCGATCTCGGCACTGGTCGACATCACCAACTATGTGATGCTGGCCTATGGCCGCCCGGCCCACGCCTATGACCTGGCCAAGCTGAGCGGTGCGATCTTCGCCCGCCGCGCAGTGGACGGCGAGACCGTGTTGGCGCTGAACGGCAAGGAATACACGCTAAGCTCGGCCATGACCGTGATCGCCGATAATGCGGGCGTACACGACATCGCCGGGATCATGGGCGGTGAGCATTCGGGCTGCTCCGAGGCGACCACCGACGTACTGCTCGAAGTGGCTTACTTCGATCCGGTGCGGATCGGCGAGACTGGCCGCGCGCTGAACCTCACCTCCGATGCCCGCGCCCGGTTCGAGCGCGGAGTCGATCCGGCATTCCTCGACGCCGGCCTCGCGATCCTGACCGAATTGATCGTCGAAATCTGCGGCGGTGAGCCCAGCGAAGTAATCCAGGCCGGCACGCCGCCGGCCGGCACCAAGGTCGTGGCCTATGACCCGGCGCTAGCGCTGGGCCTGGGCGGCGTGGACATTCCCGGTGATCGCCAGCGCGAAATCCTGGCCTCGCTGGGCTTCGCGAGCGATGCGCAGTGGAACGTAACCGTGCCGAGCTGGCGCCCCGATGTCGATGGCGCGCCCGACCTGGTCGAGGAAGTGGTCCGCATCCATGGGCTCGATAATGTCGCCAGCGTTGCCCTGCCCCGCGCGGATGGCGTCGCCCGGCCGACCGCGACCCCGGCGCAGAAGCTGGAGCGCAAGCTGCGCCGCGCCGCTGCCGCGCGCGGGCTCAACGAAGCGGTCACCTGGTCGTTCCTGCCCGAGGACGAGGCGGCGGCCTTCGCCGATGGCAATGGCGGGCTGTGGACCCTCGCCAATCCGATCAGCGAAGACCTGAAGGTCATGCGCCCCTCGCTGCTGCCGGGCCTGCTTTCGGCGGCCAAGCGCAACCTCGATCGCGGCGCTGCCGGCCTGCGGCTGTTCGAACTCGGCCGCCGCTACCAGCGCGGGACAAGCGCACACAGCGACCAACGCCAGACGCTGGGCGTGATCCTGGCGGGCGAAAAGACCGCGCGCGGCTGGGCGACTGGCAACGC
>JBEGOD010000151.1:0-8907 GCA_041182185.1 Pseudomonadota bacterium | reverse complement strand
CTCCACGCTGGTGTCGCGGCCCACGCCGCGCTGGGCGGTATGCTCCACCGCGCGGCCTTCGGTGACGTTGATCGGCTCGCCCGCGAACATTGCGCCGCGCACCTGCTTGAAGCCCACCGCCTCGGCCAGGGCACTGAACCCGGCGAGGTGCGCGGCATCGAGGTGCGTCTTCGACCAGTCGAACCGGATCGCCCCGCCGGGCAGGTCCAGCCGCGATGAAAGCAGGTCGAGCCGCGCCGGATCGGCGAACAGTTCGGCCAGGCTGGGCCGGGCCAGACCCGCCAGGTTCTGCCAGGCTGCGGCAACTGCATCGCTCATCATTTCGCTCCTTCAACTTCGGCGCCCTAATGCCCGCCCGCGCGATCAAGGGAAAGGGCCATAAAAACGTATGCAGGCCAGTGCCTTGCCGGCGCTTTGCCCGCCATGGGCGATGAACCAAGCCCCTTGACGCGCGCGCGCCGCCCTCCGATGGACAGAGCCATGACCGAACCGGCTGCCAGCCCTGAAACCCAGACTTCGCCCGAAGCCGTTGAACCGGCTGCGGAAAGTGCCCCGGCGCGCAAGGAAGACAGCTTCCTGGTCTTCCTGCTGAAGCTGGTGGTGATCGTCACGATCTTCCGCAGCCTGGTGTTTTCGCCGTTCAATATCCCGAGTGAGTCGATGCTGCCGCGGCTGGTCAATGGTGACTATCTGCTGGCGGCCAAGTGGCCCTATGGCTACTCGCGCCATTCGCTGCCCTTCAGCCTGCCGCTGCTGCCGGAGGAACGCCTGCTGGCAGCTCCGCCGCAGCGCGGCGACGTGGTGATCTTCAAGCAGCCGCCGTTGAAAGAGCTGGACTACATCAAGCGCGTGATCGGCCTGCCCGGCGATCTGGTGCAGATGGTCGAAGGCCAGCTCTATCTGAACGGCGTGCCTGTCCCCAAGGAACGGCTCGGCGATTTCGAGATCGCGGTTTCGCCCAATACCCAGTGCTATTCGGCCCAGTTCATCGCCAAGCGCGACGATGGCACCGACGTCTGCCGCTATCCGCGCTTCCGCGAGACCCTGCCCGGCGGGCGCTATTACGAGGTGATCGACCTTGGCCCGCGTGAAAAGGACAACACCCCGCCGGTCATGGTGCCCGAAGGCCACGTGTTCCTGATGGGCGACAACCGCGACAATTCCGAAGACAGCCGCTTCCCGGCCGAACCCGGCCGCGGGATCGGGCTGGTGCCGATGGATAATCTGGTCGGCCGCGCCACGGTCGTGATCTGGTCGACCGATGGCAGCGTCGAATGGTACAAGCCCTGGACCTGGTTCACCGCCGCGCGCTGGAACCGCCTGGGCGGAACCTTCTGACACCGCGATGCTCGCCCCGGAAACCCACGCCTTCCTGACTGACCTGGCCGGCCGCCCACCGGTGGACGAACCACTCTGGCTTGAAGCCCTGACGCATGGTTCGACCGGGGCGGCGCGCGATTACCAGCGGCTGGAATTCCTGGGCGACCGTGTGCTGGGCCTGGTCATCGCCGAATGGCTCCATGCCGCCGAGACGGGCGACGAAGGCCGCCTGTCGCAGCGGCTCAATGCGCTGGTCTCGCGCGCCACCTGCGCCCGGGTGGCGCGTGGCATCGGACTTGGCACGCATATCCGGCTCGGCAAGCAGGCCCGCGACGATGGCGGGGCCGACAGCGACAATATCCTGGGCGATGTGATGGAGGCCGTGATCGGCGCCAGCTTCGTCACCCACGGCTTCGATGCCACCCGCACCATGGTCCGCCGCCTCTGGGCCGAGGTGGTCGGCGGGCAGACCGGCCAGCGCAAGCACCCCAAGTCCGCCTTGCAGGAATGGTGCGCGGGCAATCGCAAGCGGATGCCCGAATATCGGCTGGTCGAACGCTCTGGCCCCGATCACGCCGCCCGCTTCACTGTTGCCGTCGCTGTCCATGGCGTGGGCGAGGCCGAAGCCAGCGCCGGCAGCAAGCAGGAAGCCGAAACCCTGGCCGCCACCGAATTCATGCGGCGCTTCGGGTAAGGTCCAGGCCGGCCCTCGCAACCTTCGACATTCCGGCCCCACTCCGGTAAGGGCCTTGGCAATGACCAACGAACAGAACACACAGCACTGCGGCCTCGTCGCCGTTCTTGGCGCGCCCAATGCGGGCAAGTCGACCCTCGTCAACGCCCTGGTGGGCCAGAAAGTGGCGATCGTTTCCGCCAAGGCGCAGACCACCCGCGCCCGGCTGCTGGGCATTGCCCTGGCCGAAACGCCTGCCGGCCACCCCACCCAGATCATCCTGGCCGATACGCCCGGCATCTTCGCGCCGCGCCGCCGGCTCGACCGCGCCATGGTCAATGCCGCCTGGGAAGGCGCGCAGGAAGCCGATGCGATCCTGCTGGTGGTCGATGGTCGCAAGAAGAAGCTCGATTACCTTGAACCGATCCTGGAAAGCCTGAAGGGGCGTCCGGAACGCAAGATCCTGGTGCTCAACAAGGTCGACGAGGTGGCCAAGGAGCCGCTGCTGGTCACCGCCCAGGCGCTGGCCGGGCCCGATGAAGACGGCAAGGCCCAGTTCGACGAGGTGTTCTTCATCTCCGCCCTGACCGGCGACGGCGTGGCGGAACTGAAGGACCGCCTGGCCGCGCTGATGCCCGAAGGCCCCTGGCACTATCCCGAAGACCAGGTTTCCGATGCCAGCGAACGCCTGCTGGCCTGCGAGATCACCCGCGAGCAGCTTTACCGCCAGCTCCACGACGAGCTCCCTTATGACAGCACCGTGCGGCCCGAAAGCTATACCCACCGCAAGGACGGCTCGGTCGAAATCCACCAGCAGATCGTCATTGCCCGCGATAGCCAGAAGGGCATTGTCCTGGGCAAGGGCGGCTCGAAACTGAAGTCGATCGGCGAAGCGGCACGCAAGGAACTGACCGAGCTGCTCGGCACCAGGGTTCACCTGTTCCTTCACGTCAAGGTTGACGAGAAGTGGGGCGACGACAAGGAAATCTATGAAGAGCTGGGGCTGGAGTGGGTGAAGTAGCCGTTACGCAAGGCAATTTGCAGTCATGACCGAATTGGCGTAGCCTCGCTTTCAAGGCGTCGCGCCGCTTTGGGGAGGGCTGCATGAGCACTTACCACTACATAGCCTTGAGCATGTTCGTCGTGTTGGCCCTGTTCGACTATTTCGGTCGAGGGCACGAGCTTGATACAGTCCCTCGCTGGCGGTTCCTGGGCATCATCTCCACGCTCAGCTACTTCGCAATCATTACTTACGCCCCATTGCTGTGGGATAGTGTGCTGGGCCAGTACCGCCTGATCCCGGCCGACCAGTTCCCGTTCTGGCTGCAGGTGGTTGGCGGACTGTTCGTTTATGAATTGGGCGTCTACTGGTGGCACCGGACGATGCATTCCTCGGACTGGCTCTGGCGCCACACCCACCAGCTGCACCACAGCGCCGAACGCGTCGACATCTGGGGCGCTTTCTGGTTCCACCCACTCGATTCAATGTGCTGGGCGCTGCTCGGTTCGCTGACCTTGGTCTGGGTCATGGGAATTTCTGCTGAAGCCGGACTGATAGTGAGTTCGATCGGGACCTTCCCGGCGATCTTCCAGCATGTAAACATCAAGACGCCGCAGTGGCTGGGCTACATTGTCCAGCGCCCGGAAAGCCATTCGGTCCATCACCAGCGCGGAGTCCACGCCTTCAACTATGGCGACCTGCCGATCTTCGATATCCTGTTCGGCACCTTCCGCAATCCCAAGGACTGGCAGGACCAGGCCGGTTTCCATGCCGGCTCAACCAGTCAGCTCGGCGAAATGCTGGCCTTCCGGAAGATCAGCTAGGCGGTTCAGCGGAGTTTCGCGATCCCGATCCCGTCGATCTTGGCGCGTTCCTTGGTCGATTCCTCGCTGCGGTTAAGCGCCTTGGCGATCTCTTTCAGGCCCTTGCCCTTGGCAGCCAGGGTGCGCAGCTTGGCAACCTCGTCGCTCTTCCAGGGCTGGCGGTGCTTGGTGAAGGTTTCGGCCATGGCCCTGCCTTAGCACCCTATGCGCCGCATGCCATCCATTCAGATCGCACCAATCGCCCGCAATTTGGCGCGCAGGGTCGCTTCGTCGAACGGCTTGGTGACATATTCATCCGCCCCGGCGGCAATGCCGCGGTGGATGTCGTGCGCGCCGGACTTGCTGGTGCAGAACACTGCCTTGGCCCGCTCATTGCCGCGGATTGCGCGGAACGAGGCGATGAACTCGATCCCGGTCATGATCGGCATGTCCCAATCGAGCAGGACCAGATCCGGCATTGCCAGCTGGCAGCGGCCCAGCGCTTCCTGGCCATTCTCCGCCTCGGTCACGACAAAGCCCAGGCCCTCGACGATCCGGCGCGAGACTTTGCGGACCACGCGGGAATCATCGACGATCAGGCAGTGGCGCTGGCGCGGGGCTTCCGCTTGCGGTTGCGGCACGGCGACCGGGGCGGACGGGCTCTGGACGGGCGGAATCGCCCCCCGGCCCATCGCTGCGGGCTGCACCGGCTGATGCGAACGTTTGATCAGGTCGCGAATGGCACGACCTCCCCGCCAACCATGCCCGGCTGCATCCCGCCGGCTTCGCCCGCAGTACGGCGGACATGGAGATAGGGCATCCAGACATCGCCGAAATCGGCTTTCTGGTACCATACGTCGAGCACGTCATATGAGGCCCAGAACCCGTTGGGCTCTTGCAAGCGGATTCCTTCCCCGATCCGCGGCACCGAAGCGAAGCGCAGCCGCTCCTGGCTCTGGTAGGATTCGTTCTGGATTTCGATCTCGATCAAGGTCGCACTCCCCGAGGCCTTCGCCCCGGTGGTAACCAGCAATCCTTTCCGAAATCCGAACGTGCCCGGGGCCGGGATCAGGCTTTTTTCGCAGCCTTCTTGGCCGGAGCCTTCTTGCGCGCGCCCTTCTTGGCCGGACCCTTGGCCGCCTTTTCGGTGATCAGGGTTGCGGCCTCCTCGGGCGTCAGGTCCTCGGGCTGCTTGTCGCGCGGCAGAGTGGCATTGGTCGTTCCGTCAGTGACATAGGGACCATAGCGGCCCGCCATCAGCTTGATTTCGCCACCGCTTTCAGGGTGCGGACCAAAGGTCTTGAGCGGCTCGGCCGCCGCACGCGCACCGCGCCCGCCGCCACTCGCCGCCTCGGCCAGCTTGGCCACCGCGCTGTTCATCCCGGTCTCGAAAATTTCCGCCGTGGCCCGCAGCTTCGCATACTTGCCCTGGTGCGCCAGGTAGGGGCCATAGCGACCCAGGCTGGCCGTGATTGGCTCACCCGACTCGGGATGATTGCCGATCGTCCGCGGCAGGCTCAGCAGCTTGACCGCCCAGTCGAGATCGAGCTCGCCGATGTCCTTGGGGATCGAGCTGCGCTTGGCCTCCTTGCCGCTGCCCAGTTCGATGTAGGGACCAAACCGCCCGACCTTGCGGCTGATCGGCTCCCCCGTCTCGGGATGCTTGCCGATTTCACCATCGGCTTCGGCCCCGGCACCGCCCGGCTGGGCAAACTTGCGGGTGAACTTGCACTCGGGATAGTTCGAACAAGCCACGAAGGCCCCGAACCGGCCACCGCGCAGCGCCAGCCGGCCCGTGCCGCAATTCGGGCACTTGCGCGGATCGCCGCCATCTTCCTGCGCCGGGAAGAGGTAGTCGGAGAGGTATTCGTCCAACGCCTCGGTCACTTCGGACGGCTTCTGCCCCATCACCTCGTCGGACTTGGGTTTGAAGTCCTTCCAGAACTCGGCCAGCACGGTCTTCCATGCGGCCCGCCCGCCGGAAACATCGTCCAATTCCTCCTCCATCCCGGCAGTGAAGTCGTAAGCGACATAGCGCGGGAAGAAACGTTCCAGAAATGCTGTCAAGAGCCGTCCCGATTCCTCTGCAAAGAAACGGTTTTTCTCGGTCCGGACATAGTTGCGATCCTTCAGCACCTGGATCGTCGCGGCATAGGTCGATGGGCGGCCGATGCCGAGCTCTTCCAGCCGCTTGACCAGCGTTGCTTCAGAATAGCGCGGGGGCGGCTGGGTGAAGTGCTGGCTGGCATCGACGGCGCGCTTGGCCGGGCTATCGCCCTTGACCATCACCGGCAGCAGCCCGCTCTCATCCTCGTCGTCACCCGGCTTCTGATCCAGACTTTCATCGTAAACCGCGAGGAAGCCGGGGAACTTCACCACCTGGCCGGTAGCACGCAGCTCGTGCCGCCCGGTCGCTTCGCGCAGGGTTACCGTGGTGCGCTCGATATTGGCGCTGGCCATCTGGCTGGCGATGGCGCGCTTCCAGATAAGGTTATAGAGCCGGCCTTCGTCGCCGCTACCAAACTGGTCGCGACCGAAATCGGTCGGCCGGATCGCCTCGTGCGCTTCCTGTGCATTCTTGGCCTTGGTTTCATAATGACGCGGCTTTTCAGGCAAGTAGTGCCCATTGTTATAGCGGTCACTGATCGCCTTGCGCGCAGCCGAGATCGCGCTCGGGTCCATCTGCACGCCATCGGTCCGCATGTAGGTTATCGCGCCAGCCTCATACAGCGACTGCGCCACCCGCATGGTGTGCGCGGCCGAGAAGCCGAGCTTGCGGGCCGCTTCCATCTGCAGGGTCGAAGTGGTGAACGGCGGCCAGGGATTGCGGCGGGTCGGCCGGGTATCGACCTCTTCGACGCGGAATGCCCCGCCCTCGACCGCGGCCTTGGCCCGCTCGGCGCTACCCTGGTCGCCCAGGCTCAGCTTTTCGAGCTTCTCGCCATCGAACTTGACCAGGCGGGCGGTGAATTCGGTGCCGTCGTGCTCCAGCTGCGCGGCGACCGACCAGTATTCCTGCGGCCGGAACAGCTCGATCTCATGCTCGCGCTGGCAGATCAGCCGCAGCGCGACCGACTGGACGCGACCGGCGCTCTTGGCCCCCGGCAGCTTGCGCCACAGCACCGGCGAGAGCGTGAAGCCGAACAGGTAATCCAGCGCGCGGCGTGCCATGTAGGCATCGATCAGGTCCTGATCGAGTTCGCGCGGCTGGCCCATCGCCGTGGTCACCGCATCCTTGGTAATCGCGTTGAAGGTCACGCGCTGCACGTCCTTGGGCAGCGCCTTGCGCTTGGCCAGCAACTCGCGGACATGCCAGGAAATCGCCTCGCCCTCACGGTCAGGGTCGGTCGCCAGGATCAGGCGGTCAGCGGTCTTGGCGGCATCGGTGATCGCCTTCACCCGGCTGGCCTTGTCGCCGTAAAGTTCCCAATCCATCGCGAAGTCTTCATCGGGACGGACCGAGCCGTCCTTGGGCGGCAGATCGCGGATGTGACCATAGGACGCGAGGACGGTGAAGTCCTTGCCTAGATACTTTTCGATGGTCTTGGCCTTGGCCGGGGATTCTACGATGACAAGTTGCATGACAGGTGATTGCAATCCTTACGCGTATACGTACACGCGAGGGTGACGGCCCGGCTGGCCAGACGTCAAGGGGGATGAATGATACGCGTTTCGGGCAGGCTGGGACTGGCGCTGGCCATGGTTTCGACCAGCCTGGCCGCGCAGAGCGCCGGATCGGAGCGGATTGAAGGCGCGCTGCTGCCTGGCTTTGTCGTCGGCTACAAGGCGGGTGACCAGCAACGCTCGATCCGCGAGGAAGTGCCGGAAGGCGAGAATGTCCAGCGCTGGTCGCGGATGATCACGACGCAGCGCTTCGCCGGGCTGGCCGCACGGATCGCTCCGGTCGATTTCGCCCGGCTGATGATCCGGGGCGTGACCCAGTCCTGCCCGGGAGCCACCAGCACCGCGCCAAGCGAACTGACCGTCTCGGGCCGGCCAGCGATGCAGGTCCGGCTCGATTGCCCTGCCCTGCCCGCCACCGGCAAGCCGGAAACCTTCATCCTGCTGCTGGTGACGGGCGAGCAGGATTTGATGGCCCGTCAGGTGGCGTTTCGCAGCGTGCCAACCGAGGACGATCTGCAATGGGCCGAGGCGGTGCTGAGCGGATCGGTGATCTGCCGCAGCGGCGAGATGGATCCGCCCTGCGACCGGAACGACTAGCGGGAACTAGCTGGTCTGGCGCCAGGCCAGCCAGAAGCCGATTCCCAGCAGCACGTCGATTGCGGCAAAAACGGCGACAGGCGGGGGTACCGGATAGCCTTGCCCGAATAGGGCCAGGGCGGGCAAACCGAAGACCAGCTTCTCGGCCACGGCCGGCAGCATCAGCGCGCGGTACTTCACCGGATCACCGCCGATGATCCAGAACACCGCCTGGAACACCAGCGCCAGCCCGACAAAGCCAAGGAAGACCTCTGCCCCGACCGGAGGCAGCGGCGTCAGGTAAAGCGGCGCGAGAACGATCACGCCATAGACCGCGGCCCAGCGGAACATCCGGCGCGGGAACACGGGATTGGCCATGATTGCGCCTTCAGGTCCGGCTGACGCGGCCGCCGGCGTGGCGGACCAGGTTGCCGGCCAATTCGAGTTCAAGCAGCGCCAGTTGCACCGCTCCGGCGGTGGCACCGCTCTGCCGAACCAGCTCATCGACCGCGACCGGGGCGGTGGTCAGCATGCTGGCGATATCGGCGGGATCTTCAATCGGTTCGGCGATCTCCCAATCGGCCGCGCTTTCCCGCAGCACGGAGCGCGGCTGGCCCTGGAAGCTGGTCAGCAGCTCAATCACATCCTCGGTCCGCTGGACCAGCGTTGCCCCGTCGCGGATCAACTGGTTGCAGCCCTGCGAGCGGCTGTCGAGCGGGGAGCCCGGCACCGCCATCACCTCACGCCCCGCCTCTCCGGCCAGCCGCGCGGTGATCAGCGAGCCGGACTTGGGTGCCGCCTCGACGATCAGCGTGCCCGCAGCAATCCCGGCGATGATACGGTTGCGCGACGGGAAGTGGCGCGCCAACGGCTCGGTGCCCGGCGGCTGCTCGGCCAGCAGGAGGCCCTGC
>JBEGOD010000150.1:0-13362 GCA_041182185.1 Pseudomonadota bacterium | reverse complement strand
CCCTTTGCCGGGCGCGGTGACAGCGCCGCGTGGACCCGCATTTACGGCGCGCTGGCGCCGCAAGTGGCCGGTATCCGCCGCTTTGGCGCCGCCTCGCTGGATCTCGCCTGGGTGGCTGCCGGACGCTTCGACGGCTTCTGGGAAAGCGCGCTCTCGCCGTGGGATACAGCTGCGGGCTGCCTGCTGGTGCGCGAAGCCGGCGGTTTCGTATCCGACTGGCGCGGTGTGTCGCAGCCGATCTGCGATGCGCAGGTGCTGGCTGCCAACGACGTGATGCATTCGAAGTTGCACAAGGCGCTGGTCGGCGGGCTAAAAGTCTGATCGACCTTAACGCATTACTTGAACCCGCAACGCCGCGCGGCTAAGCCGCGCGGCGTTGCAGGAGCCCCTGTGGCGGAATGGTAGACGCGAACGACTCAAAATCGTTTGTCGCAAGGCGTGCCCGTTCGAGTCGGGCCAGGGGCACCATTTGCGGGATTGCTAGAGCTGGCCGTGCCGCCTAGCGTTGCTGGATGAAGCACATCCTTTCCTTTGCCGCCCTCCTGCTCGCCTCCGCTGCGCCGGTGCAGGCCGATCCCATCCGTGACCAGGTTGCGGCCGAACTGCCCGGCCTGATGGCGATCTACCGTGACCTGCATCAAAACCCGGAACTGAGTTTCCAGGAAGTGCGCTCGGCCAGGATCATGGCCGATGCGGCGCGCAAAGCCGGATTCGAAGTGACGGAAGGCGTCGGCAAGACCGGCGTAGTGGCGGTGATGCGCAATGGTCCGGGGCCGGTCGTGCTGGTCCGGGCCGACATGGATGGTCTGCCGGTCGAGGAGCAGACCGGCCTTGCCTATGCTTCAAAGGTGCGCGGGGTATCCACGGCCGGGGTCGAAAGCGGGATCATGCATGCCTGCGGCCACGATACGCACATGGCAGGCTGGATCGGCGCGGCGCGGGTGCTTGCGGCCAACAAGGCCAAGTGGTCGGGCACCCTGGTGATGATCGGCCAGCCCGCCGAAGAGATCAATCTGGGCGCGCTGGAAATGCTGAAGGACGGGCTGCTGACCCGCTTCTCCAAGCCCGATTACACCCTGGCTTTCCATGACAGCGCCGAACTTGCCTCGGGCGTGGTGGGCGTCAAGGCCGGGTTTGCCCTGGCAAATGCCGACAGCGTCGATATCACGGTCAAGGGGCTGGGCGGCCACGGCGCCTATCCGCACACCACCAAGGATCCGATCGTGCTGGCCAGTGCGATCGTGATGCGGCTGCAGACGCTCGTTAGCCGTGAGAGCAATCCGTTCGAGGCCAGCGTGGTCACGGTCGGTGCGATCCACGGCGGGGCCAAGCACAACATCATTTCGGACGAAGTGAAGCTGCAGCTGACCGTGCGGTCCTATTCCGACAGCTCGCGCAAGTTGCTGCTCGACGGGATCAAGCGGATCGCCCGGGCCGAAGCGATGGCCTCTGGCCTGCCGGAAGACCGGATGCCGGTGATCAAGATCGCCGATCCCTATGCCCGCGCCACCTGGAATACGCCTGAACTGGCGGAACGGATGCGCGGCGTGCTGACCAAGCGGTTCGGCGCGGACCGGGTTGCCAATCCGCAGCCATCGATGGCGGGTGAGGACTTCAGCGAAATCGCGCGGGCGGCGGGGCCGAACACCCAGTCGCTGATCCTGTGGATCGGCGGGCGCTCGGCGGCGGAGATGGAAGCAGCGGCGAAGGAGGGCAAGCAATTGCCCGGCCTGCACAGCCCGTTCTGGGCGCCCGAGGCCGACAAGGTGATCGCCGCCGGCGCCGAAGCACTCGTCGCATCGACGCTGGAGCTGATGCCGCGCAAGTGAGAGTTCAGCCATAATTCGATTTGCGAGTTATTCGCATTAAGTTGATCGGGTTTATCGATTACTGGTCGCGGAAATATCCTTTGGCATAAATCGAGCCGATTGCGCATTGCGCAAGGGTCACGATTCCCCGCCAAAGGAGACACAACATGGGACTCAAGGGCTCTAAGACCGAGGAAAACCTCAAGGCTGCCTTCGCTGGTGAAAGCCAGGCGAACCGCCGCTACCTGTACTTCGCACAGAAAGCCGACATCGAAGGTCACAACGACGTTGCCGCCGTGTTCCGCTCGACCGCGGAAGGCGAAACCGGCCACGCGCACGGCCACCTCGAATACCTCGAAGAGTGTGGCGATCCGGCCACCGGCGAACCGATCGGTGATACCGTTGCCAACCTGAAGGCATCGATCGCCGGCGAAACCCACGAGTACACCGACATGTACCCGGGCATGGCCAAGACCGCCCGCGATGAAGGTTTCGACGAAATCGCCGACTGGTTCGAAACGCTCGCCAAGGCTGAGAAGAGCCACGCTGGCAAGTTCCAGAAGACGCTCGACACGCTGCTCGCCGACGCGTGATGCATTAGCGCCGCCCCGGGGCTGTCCCGGGGCGGCGTTTGATTCTTGAAGACAGGGGTTCCCGCCATGGAAGGCAGCCTGGAAGCGCCGACCCGCCACGTTATTCCGTGGCAGGATGAGGCCTGGTACGATGAAGCTGCGCTCGATGCCGAGCTGCGCCGCGTCTATGACATCTGTCATGGCTGCCGGCGGTGCTTCAACCTGTGCGACAGCTTCCCGATCCTGTTCGATTCCATCGACGAGAGCCCGAACGAAGAGGTTGAGGATCTCACCAAGCCGCAGCTCCAGGCCGTCGTTGACGCCTGCACGCTGTGCGACATGTGCTTCCTCACCAAGTGCCCCTATGTGCCGCCGCACAGCTTTGACCTGGATTTTCCGCACCTGATGCTGCGCGCCCGGGCAATCGAACATCGCAAGGGCGAAACCTCGCTGGCTGACCGCGAGCTGGCCAAGATGAGCCGCAATGGCAAGCTTGGCTCGGCCGTCGCCGGGCTCGCCAACTGGGCGACTGACAGCGACAATGATTTTACCCGCGGCCTGATGGAATCGACCCTCGGGATCGATCGCCGCGCGCATGTGCCCAGCTTTGCCGAGGTGCCGCTGGTCAACAAGGCCGTGGGCATAACGCCGCCGCCCAATCCGGATGGTCCGGCCTTTGGCAAGAAGGTGGTGCTCTATGCCGGCTGCCACGACAACTTCAACGATGGCACTGCCGGTGAAGCCGCGATCAAGGTGCTGGCGCATAATGGCGTGCAGGTCCGGGTCGAATATCCCGATTGCTGCGCCATGCCCAAGTTCGAGAACGGCGATCTTCCGGCCGTGGCCGGCGCCGCCACCCGCATCTCGGCCTTCTTCCAGCCGCTGATCGAGCAGGGCTGGGACATTGTCCCGCTAACCACCTCCTGCGCGCTGATGCTGAAGTTCGAATGGCCGCTGATCGAGCCAGAGAACGCGGCAGTGAAGCTGCTCAGCAAGCACACCTTCGATGTGTCCGAATATGTCGTGGCGCTTTCGAAGGAAACCGGCCTGGCGCCGGTCGAGGCCATGCCGGCCGCGATCGCAGTGCACTTTGCCTGCCATGCCCGCGCCCAGAACATGGGTCCCAAGGCGATGGAAATGCTCAAGCTGATCCCCGAAGCCAAGCCCGCGCTGACCGAACGGTGTTCGGGCCACGGCGGCAAGTGGGGGATCTTCAAGGAAAACTTCGATCGCGCCGTGAAGGTGGGCAAGCCTGCCGCGCGCAACCTGCTGAAGAGCGCGCCAGAGATTATCGTCAGTGAATGCCCGCTGGCCGGCCCGCACCTGCAGCAGGTGATCGAAAGCACCGGGGCCCAGGCCCCTGACCGTATTGGCCATCCTATCGAGGTAATGGCCCAGGCTTATGGACTTTAGGATCATGCCCAGAAATTCGCGCACCATCACCGCCGACGATATCCTGCCGCTGGATCGCTATGAGCTGATTCGGAACGACAAGAAGCAGGAAGCGCTGCTGCGCAAGAAGCTGACCCGCATGGGCGTTGGCCCGCATGCGACCGCGTTGTTCGAAACCTGGGATTCGATGTGGCTCCAGGTCCAGGAAATGCTGCGGATCGAAAAGGGCGGGGCAGATCAGCTGGTTGATGAGCTGTCCGCCTATGACCCGATGGTGCCCAAGGGGCGCGAGCTGACCTGCACCCTGCTGTTCGAAATTGCCGATCCGGAACGCCGCGATGCCTTCCTGCGCACGATCGGCGGCGTGGAAGGCCACATCTCGATCCAGGTTGGCGGCGAGGTGATCAAGGCCCGCGCCGAAGGCGATGTCGAGCGCACTCGCGAGAGCGACGGCAAGGCCAGCGCAGTCCATTTCCTGCACTTCGATTTCAACGATGCCGCGATCGCTGCCTGGCGGTCGGGCGAGGGCAATGCGATGCTGGTGATCGACCATCCGAACTATGGTCACGCCGCAATCATCAATGCTGACAGCCGCGAATACCTTGGCCGGGAATGCTTCGCCTGAGCTAGTTGACCGCGCTTGCGCCCGTGCGCAGGCGTGAGGCTTCCTGCAGTTTGGCCAGCTCTTCGGGGGTCAGCTTTCTGGGCCTGGCGGCTTCGCGCGCCTTCTTCGCCAGCTCGCCGCCGGGCAGGAAGTCTTCCGGCCGCTTGGACGGCTGCCCGCCCGTGCCGCCGCCGTAGCTGGGCGGAATGATCGGGCCTTCGTAATAGGAGCCGCCGCCGCCGCCCTCTTCGGGCGCCGGATCGTCCATCGTCATGCCGCCCGACTTCACCTTCATGCCTTTGAAGGCCAGCGTGCGCGAGCCCAGCATATCGACCTCGGTCTTCTTGAGCTCGTTCTGCTTGACTGTCTCGGCCACGGCCTCGGTCGTGCTGCCGTCAGCGAAAATCGCGATGCAGGTGGTGATCGCCAGCGTGGCTGCCGCAAAATGCTTCAGCAGACGTGGTGAAATCGGCAGGGACGGAGCAGCGCGGCGCATGACCGACGGCTTAGACCACGAAGGTTAATCGCCCTGCATTTCAAGATGGTTAGCAACAGGTTGACGGCCGCCGGGATGAAAGGGGCACCCCGACGGCCGTCGTTTCTCCTCCCCAGGAGGTCAGGGGCTCAGTTGTAAGTGCCGAGCCGATGGTAGAGCGCGTTGATCCGCGCGATTTCTTCGGGTGCTTCTACGGCCCGGGCATGGCTGGCCAGGGCTGCACGGAGCAGCTGGAAGTCGGCCGTCGAAAGCAGGGCGCGGGCGCGCTGCGGTTCGCGGGTTTCGGTAGCGGTCGTGGTTGTCATCGCACCTTCTCCTTGCTGCGAGGTTGATCGTCATGCTGCGGCCTTATGCCGCGAACTGGTTCATCGTGTTGTGTTCGCCACCAGCCTTGAGCGCGGCTTCACCGGCGAAGTATTCCTTGTGATCGTCACCGATGTCGCTGCCCGACATGTTCTGGTGCTTCACGCAGGCGATACCCTGGCGGATTTCCTGGCGCTGGACGTTCTTGACGTAGCCCAGCATGCCCTGTTCGCCGAAGTATTCGCGGGCCAGGTTGTCGGTGCTCAGCGCGGCCGTGTGATAGGTCGGCAGGGTGATCAGGTGGTGGAAGATCCCGGCCTGGGCCGCGGCGTCGCGCTGGAAGGTCCGGATCCGCTCGTCGGCTTCGGCGGCCAGGTCGCTGGCGTCGTAATCGACGCTCATCAGCTTGGCGCGGTCATAGGCCGAGACATCCTTGCCGTCCTGCTGCCAGGCATCGAACACCTGCTGGCGGAAGTTCAGCGTCCAGTTGAAGCTGGGCGAGTTGTTGTAGACCAGCTTGGCATTCGGAATGACTTCGCGGATGCGGCTGACCATCCCGCCGATCTGGCCGATGTGCGGCTTTTCGGTTTCGATCCAGAGCAGGTCGGCCCCGTTCTGAAGGCTGTTGATGCAGTCCAGCACGCAACGGTCCTCGCCGGTGCCGGCGCGGAACTGGAACAGGTTGCTGGGCAGGCGCTTGGGCTTCAGCAGCTTGCCGTCGCGGCTGATCAGGACATCGCCGTGGCCCAGCTCGGTCACTTCGTCGCAATCGAGGTACGAATTGTACTGATCGCCGATGTCGCCGGCTTCGCGGGTGAAGGCGATCTGCTTGGTCAGGCCGGCGCCGAGCGAGTCGGTGCGGGCGACGATGATGCCGTCCTCAACGCCCAGTTCCATGAAGGCGTAACGGACCGCACGGATCTTCGCGATGAAGTCCTCGTGCGGGACGGTGACCTTGCCGTCCTGATGGCCGCACTGCTTCTCGTCCGAGACCTGGTTTTCGATCTGGATCGCGCAGGCACCCGCCTCGATCATCTTCTTGGCGAGGAGATAGGTCGCCTCGGCATTGCCGAAGCCGGCGTCGATATCGGCGATGATCGGCACAACGTGGGTTTCGTAATTTTCGATCCGGGCCTGGATAGCCTTGGCCTTGACCGCGTCACCAGCCTTGCGGGCATCGTCCAGCTCGTGGAAGATCATGCCCAGCTCGCGGGCGTCAGCCTGGCGCAGGAAGGTGTAGAGTTCCTCGATCAGCGCCGGAACGCTGGTCTTTTCATGCATCGACTGGTCGGGCAGCGGCCCGAATTCGCTGCGCAGCGCGGCGATCATCCAGCCCGAGAGATAGAGGTAGCGGCCCTTGGTGGTGCCGAAGTGCTTCTTGATCGAGATCAGCTTCTGCTGCCCGATGAAGCCGTGCCAGCAGCCCAGCGACTGGGTGTAGTTGGCCGGATCGGCATCATAGGCGGCCATATCGGCGCGCATGATCTTGGCGGTGTACTTGGCGATATCCAGCCCGGTCTTGAAGCGGTTCTGCAGCTGCATGCGGGCGACCGATTCAGCATCGATTCCGTCCCAGTTGTTGTAACGGCTGATCTGGCTGTCGGCGGCGGCGATGATATCGGTATAGGACACGGGGAACCTCCAAGGGCTTGAATGACCCCTGCCTAACCCGGTCGCGCTGAGTCGGTGTCCAACAAATTACAAAAATTCTTGTCTTCGTGCGCTGAAATAGCGGACCAATCTTGCAATGTTGTAAAAAAAGTGACAAATGGACCTATGGCCGATACCATGCTCCTGGCCGGACCTGCTGTCCGCCGCCTGCGCAAGCGCGAAGGGCTGACCCAGTCAGCCATGGCCGCGCAGCTCGGCATTTCGCCGAGTTACCTCAACCTGGTCGAACGCAACCAGCGCCCGCTTTCGGCGCGGCTGCTGGTGCGCCTGGCCGAGGCGTTCGATTTCGATCCGCGCAGCCTGCGCCAGGACGAGGCCGTGGGCGGCATCGATGGCCTGCGCCGCCGCCTGGCCGATGCGCGCTTTGCCGACCTGGCGATCGACCGCGACGAGATTGCCGAATGGCTGAGCGCCGCCCCCCAGGCCGCGATTGCCTTTGCCCGGCTGTTCGACACCAGCGGCGGGCCCGGGGCGGCCAGCGCCGATGAGCCGATGGAACTGGTCCGGCGCGAGATCGAGCGCTGGCGCAACCACTTTACCGATCTGGATGCGGCGGCAGAGGCCCTGGCCGACGAGTTGCGCCTGTCCAATGCCGATATTGGCGCGGCCCTGGCCGAGCGGCTGCGCCAGAAGCACCAGATTGCGGTGCGGACCCTGCCGGTCGAGGTCATGCCCGATGCGCTGCGGCGGCTCGACCTCCACGCCCGGCAGCTTCAGCTGTCGGAGCTGCTTGACCCGTCATCGCGCAATTTCCAGGTCGCGCTGCAACTCGCCATGCTGGAACAGCGCGACGAGATCGCAGCCATCGCCAATGGCGCGCAGTTTACGGATCGCGCCGCCTGGCGGCTGTTCCGCCGCCACCTGACTGCCTATTTCGCGGCGGCCGTGCTGATGCCCTATGGTCGGCTGATCCGGGCCTGCGAGGCGACCGGCTATGACCTGCCGATCCTCCAGCGGCGCTTCGGGGTGGGGTTCGAACAACTGGCCCATCGGCTGACTACCCTGCAACGCGTTGGCCAGCGCGGCCTGCCGTTCTTCATGGCGCGGGTCGATCGGGCCGGGCAGTTTTCCAAGCGCTATGCCGGGGCCAGCGGCACGGCCCTGCTCGATAGCGATACCGGCTGTCCGCTGTGGGTGGCGCACCGCGCCTTCGAGCGGGCCGGACAGCTCTGTGTCCAGTTGGCCAGCTTTGTCGAGCCGAGCGGGAGCGAGAGCCAGTGGCTGACCATCGCCCGCACGGTTGAGGGCAGCGGCGCGCCGGGAGCGGACGGACCGCGCTTTGTCGTGGCGCTGGGGATCGAGGCCGGGCTGGCCGGCAGCCTGGCCCAGGCGCGCGGGTTGCCGCTCGATGCGGCCAGTGCCGTTCCAGTGGGTCCGGGCTGTGCCGGCTGTCACCGCAAGGACTGCGCCCAGCGTTCGCTCCCGCCGCGCGGCGCGGCGCTGGCCTTTGACGAGCGGTCGCGCGGGCTAACGCCGTTTGCCTTTGCCGACTGACGCATCTGTAAAGTTTACCGACATTTCATAAGTCCCCGTTAGGCATGCCGCGAGAGTTCTCGCCTTGCAGGGACCAATGATCCGGCTGTTCAAACATTACATTCCCCATGCCGTTCTTCTGGTCGGGGTAATTGACTTCATCCTGCTGTGCCTGGCGGGGGACTTGTCATGGCGGCTGCGGGCGGCCCAGATCGGGATGCATCCGGGCTCGGTGGCCGATCGTTCCTGGCAGCTAGGCGGCCATGCCGGGGTCATGCTGGTGGCGATGGTTGCGGTCGGTGTCTATGGCCCGGAAGCCCTGCGCTCGATGCGCTATGCCACGGCGCGGTTGCTGGTGGCGGTGTCGTTTGGGATCATCGGTCTCGCCTTTCTCGATTTCATCGTCGGCGGCGGCAATTTCTGGCGCTCGACCCTGGCCTACGCGATGATCGTGTCGGTCTTCGCGCTGGTGCTCAACCGGTTGATCGTGGGTGCAGCGGTCGGAACCGAGGCGTTCCGCCGGCGGATCCTGGTGCTCGGCGCCGGGCAGCGGGCCGAACGCCTGCGGCAATTGTCGCAGCGCCCGGAAAGCGGCTTTGCAATCGCGGGCTTCGTGGCGATGACAGGGGCCGAGCCGGTGGTGCCGAACCCGGTCCAGCGCGCCAATATCGATAACCTCACCGGCCATGTCGAAAGCCTGGGGGTGAGCGAGGTGGTGCTGGCGCTGGAGGAACAGCGCAATGCCCTGCCGTTGTCCGACCTTTTGCGGATCAAGACGACCGGGGTCCACGTGAACGACTTTTCCAGCTTCATCGAACGCGAGACCGGCCGGGTCGATCTGGAAACGGTCAACCCATCCTGGCTGATCTTCTCCGATGGTTTCTCCTCCGGCCAGGCGGTGTCGCGCGCGCTCAAGCGGCTGTTCGATATTGCCGTCAGCGCGCTGGTGCTGCTGCTGACCGCGCCGGTGATCCTGTTGTTCGCGCTGCTGGTGCGGCTCGATAGCAAGGGGCCGGCGTTCTACCGCCAGACCCGCGTCGGGCTCTATGGCCAGCCGTTCGACGTGATCAAGCTGCGTTCGATGCGCACCGATGCAGAAGTGAACGGCGCGCAGTGGGCCAGCGAGAATGACCCGCGCGTGACCCGGATCGGCAATTTCATCCGCAAGACCCGGATCGACGAGCTGCCCCAGCTCTGGACTGTGCTGAAGGGCGAAATGAGCTTTGTCGGCCCGCGGCCCGAACGGCCCGAATTCGTCGCCGATCTGGAACAGCACCTGCCCTATTATGCCGAACGCCACATGGTGAAGCCGGGGATCACCGGCTGGGCGCAGATCAATTATCCCTATGGCGCCTCGATCGAGGATTCCCGCCACAAGCTGGAATACGATCTTTATTACGCCAAGAACTACAGCCCGTTCCTGGATTTGCTGATCCTGCTGCAAACGCTGCGGGTCGTGCTGTGGAACGAGGGAGCACGCTGAGATGAGCGTGGCAACCGGGATATGGCAGGTGATCGGCGCCTTCGCCTGGGGCTCTGGGGCCTTTGCCTGCCTGATTGCCGCCGGACGGCTCCAGGCGCGGCCCGGCCGGTTCGGTGCGGCGCGCCCGGCGCTGATCGTGGCCGTGGCGATGACTGGCCTGTGGGCCCTGATCGGCGCACTGGCGGGGCCAGCCTCGCTGGGGGCTGAACTGGCTGACAGCCTGCGCAACCTGGCCTGGCTGTTCGCGCTGCACCGCCTGTTCGCGATTGACGGCCGCCATGCCAGCCTGGCGCCGGTCCAGCCGCTGCTGGTGGTGCTGGGCTTTGTCGAACTGCTGCAACTGACGGTCGAGCTGCTGCTGATCGCCAGCCCCTTTGGCGGACAGTTTGCCGATCTTGCCTTCCACACGGTCACCCTGTTCCGCCTGCTCGTGGCGATCGGCGGACTGGTGCTGGTCCACAACCTTTACGGCGGGGCTGCTCCCAATGCCCGATTGGCACTGCGCTGGCCGGCGCTGGCCCTGGCGGTCCAGTGGGGGCTCGATCTCAACCACTATACGGTGTCCTACCTGCTGGCGGACGCGCTGCCCGCGCTGGCGGCGCTGCGCGGTCTGGCCGCCGTCGCCATCGGGATCCTGATCGGGCTGGGCCTGCGCCACGGCAGCGAGACGCTGCGCTTCAGCCCCTCGCGCGCGGTAATGTTCCAGTCGGCCTCGCTGATGATCATCGGGACCTACCTGGTGTTCATGGTCGGCATTGCCCGCTGGCTTGCCTGGGTCGGGCAGGAGCTGACCGCTGAGCTGCAATTGGCCTTCGCCGGTTCGGCGGCGATCGTGCTGGCGGTCTTCGTGTCCTCGCGTGCGCTGCGGGCGCGGCTGCGAGTGATACTGGCCAAGCACCTGTTCCAGCACCGCTATGACTACCGCCAGGAATGGCTGCGCTTTACCCGCACGATCGGGCGGGCCGGGCCTGATGACGGCGGATTGCACGAACGCGTGATCCGCGCCGTGGCCGACATGACCGACAGTCCGGCCGGACTGCTGCTGACCCAGAACGAGCAGGGCGACCTGGCACTGGCGAGCCGCTGGCAGTGGCCCACCGCCGATGTCCCGGCTGTGGCCATTCCCGCCGCCGCCGTGCGTGCGTTCGAGATAGACCGGTCAGGCGGGTTCATCGTCGATCTCGATGAATTGCGCGGGCCTGATGCGCCGCCACGGGACCACTGGGCCGGGCCGCAACTGGCGGTGCCGGACTGGCTGCTGGCCGAACCACGCGCCTGGGCAGTCGTGCCGCTGCACCACTTCGACCGGCTGGTGGGCATGGTCGTGCTGGCCCGGCCGGCGCTGGCGCGGCGGCTGGACTGGGAGGATTTCGATCTGCTGCGTGTCGCCGGGCAGCAGCTGGCCAGTTACCTGGCCGAGCAGACTGGGCAGGAAGCCCTGGCCGAGGCCGGCCGGTTCGACGATTTCAACCGCCGGATCGCCTTCGTGATGCACGATATCAAGAACCTGGCCAGCCAGCTCAGCCTGCTGGCCCGCAATGCCGAGGCTCATGCCGAGAATCCCGAATTCCGGGCCGACATGCTGGTTACGCTGCGCAACGCGGCGGACAAGCTCAACGCGCTGCTCGCCCGCCTCTCGCGCTATGGCACAACCACGGTCGAACGACTGACCCCGGTCGCCGCCGCTGCCGTGGCCAAGCGCGTGGCCGCGCAATTCCGGGTTGGCCACCAGGTTGAAATGGTCCGCTGCGATCCCTGCATGGTGGCCGGGCGCGAGGAATTGCTCGAACAGGTGCTGGTCCACCTGGTGCAGAACGCGATCGACGCCAGCGAGCCGGGCAGCCCGGTCTTCCTGCAGGTGGCCTGCGACCAGTTCCATGGCGTGATCGAAGTGATCGATTCCGGCACCGGAATGAGCGCCGAATTCGTCCGCACCGGCCTGTTCAAGCCGTTCGTTTCGACCAAGCCCGCCGGTTTCGGGATCGGCGCCTATGAGGCGCGCGAACTGGTCCGGGCAATGGGTGGGCAGCTGGATGTCGAGAGCCGTGAAGGGCTGGGCTCGCGCTTCACGATCCGCCTGCCGTTGGCCGAAGCAGCCGAACTGCTGAACAATTTTTCCGCGAAGGTAGCCTGATGAGCGATCCCAAACCCAAGCTGCTGATCGTCGAGGACGATCCCGGCCTGCAGGCCCAACTCAAGTGGGCCTATCCCGATTTCTCGGTGATCATCGCCGGAGACCGTGCCTCTGCCCTGGCTGCGCTGCGGTCCGAAGAGCCGGCCGTGGTCACGCTTGACCTCGGCCTGCCGCCAGACCCCGACGGGACCAGCGAAGGCTTTGCCGTGCTGGACGAGATCATGGCGCTGAAGCCCGATACCAAGGTGATCGTCGCCTCGGGCCATGGCGCGCGCGAAAGTGCGCTCCAGGCGATCGCGCGCGGGGCCTATGATTTCTACCAGAAGCCGGTCGAGATCGAGACGCTGGGCCTGATCGTCCAGCGCGCCTTCCGGCTCCACCAGATCGAGGCCGAGAACCGCCAGCTCGCCAGCAAGAGCGACCAGGGCAACAAGGTGCTGGGCCGGCTGATCACTGGCGCGCCGGAAATGGTCAAGGTGGCGCGTACGATCGAGCGGGTGGCCAATACCAATGTCTCGGTCATGTTGCTGGGCGCGAGCGGGACCGGCAAGGAACTGCTGGCGCGCGGGCTGCATGAAGCGAGCGACCGGGCCGGCGGGGCCTTCGTGGCGATCAACTGCGCCGCGATCCCGGAAAACCTGCTCGAAAGCGAGCTGTTCGGGCATGAGAAGGGCGCGTTTACCGGCGCGGTCAAGACCACCGAGGGCAAGATCGAGCAAGCCCAGGGCGGCACGCTGTTCCTGGACGAAGTGGGCGACATTCCGCTGCCCTTGCAGGTCAAGTTGCTGCGCTTCTTGCAGGAGCGGGTGATCGAGCGGATCGGTTCGCGCAAGTCGATCGCGGTCGACACCCGGATCGTCTGCGCCACCCACCAGGACCTGGAAGCGATGATCGCAGCGGGCAGCTTCCGCGAGGACCTGTTCTATCGCCTGGCCGAAATCGTCGTGAAGATCCCCAGCCTGGCCGAACGTCCCGGTGACGCGGGGCTGCTGGCCAAGGTCTTCCTGGCCCGCTTCGCCCGCGAGATGAACCCGCAGGTCAAGGGCTTCGCAGCCGATGCCCTGGCCGCAATCGATGCCTGGCACTGGCCAGGTAACGTCCGCGAACTGGAAAACCGGGTCAAGCGCGCGGTGATCATGTCCGATGGCAAGCTGGTTGGCGCGGCCGACCTCGACCTGGCCGATACGGAGGGCGAGGATGAGGGCGTGCTCAACCTCAAGAGCGCGCGCGAGGCGGCGGACCGGCGGGTGATCCGCCACGCCTTGGCCCGGTGTGAGGGCAATATCTCGAACACCGCCAAGCTGCTCGGGATCAGCCGGCCGACGCTCTACGACCTGCTCACGCAATACGATCTCCATGCCTGACAGGCGCCCCAGTGCGCTGTCGACGGCCCTGCTCGCGGCGGCGGTGCTGGCCGTGACCAGCC
>JBEGOD010000149.1:0-12006 GCA_041182185.1 Pseudomonadota bacterium | reverse complement strand
GTAACGCGGTGCGGCTGGACCACGGCAATCACGCGGTTCTGCACGCCTTCGCGCGCGGCGGCGAGAACCGCGCGGATTTCGACCGGGTGGTGCCCATAATCGTCGATGATGGTCACGCCGTCGATCTCGCCGACCTTGGTGAAGCGGCGCTTGACCCCGCCGAACTTGGCAAAGCCGGTCTGGATGACACTATCGGCGCAGCCCATTTCCACCGCGACGCCCACAGCGGCGAGCGCGTTCTGGACATTGTGGCGACCGGGCATCGGCAGTTCGATCCCGTCAATCCGGCGCTGCGACCCGTCGCGCTGGCGGATCACCACATCAAAGCGGTTGCCGCCAGGGATCGGCGTCACGTTCTCGCCCCGCACGTCGGCCTGGGCAGAGAAGCCATAGGTCACCACGCGGCGGTCGCGGACCTTGGGGATGACGGCCTGGACTTCCGGATGATCGATGCACAGCACCGCGCAGCCATAGAACGGCACGTTCTCGATGAATTCGACGAAGGCGTCCTTGATCGCATCGAAACTGCCGTAGTGGTCGAGATGCTCGGGATCGATATTGGTGACGACCGCGATGGTCCCGTCGAGCCGCAGGAACGAGCCGTCACTCTCATCCGCCTCGACCACCATCCACTCGCTTTCACCGAGGCGCGCGTTGGAGCCATAGGAATTGATGATCCCGCCGTTGATCACGGTCGGATCGACCCCGCCGGCATCGAGCAGGGCTGCGACGAGGCTGGTCGTGGTAGTCTTGCCGTGCGTGCCGGCCACTGCGACCGTGCGCTTCAGCCGCATCAACTCGGCCAGCATTTCCGCGCGGCGCACCACGGGCACGCGGTGTTCGAGCGCGGCGACCACTTCCGGATTGTCGCGCTTAACTGCGGTAGAGGTCACGACCACGGCGGCATCGCCCAGGTTCTCGGTCTTGTGGCCGATCATCACCTTGATCCCGCGCGCGCGCAGGCCTTCGACGACATAGCCCTCGGCAATGTCGCTGCCCTGCACGGTATAGCCCAGGTTGTGCATCACTTCGGCAATGCCGGACATGCCGATCCCGCCGATGCCGACGAAATGGATCGTGCCAATGTCTGTGCCAACGCCCTTCATTACACTTCTTCCTAACCAGCCGCCGCCGCGCCACCGAAGGTCGCGCCGGCAACGGCCGCATCGGCCATGCGGATCACATCCATCAGCGGTGCGCCGCCAAAGCTTTCGACCAGGTCGGCCAGGTCCTGCACAGCCTTGGGATAGCCGCAGTTCCACGCGCCATGGGCCGCATTGGCCAGCGTTTCCGGGCTCTGCGCGATCGCCAGGATCTGCTTGGCAAGCTCAGCCGCGGTGAACCGGTCCTGCCGGATCATCCGCGCGCCGCCGGCGGCGCAGATCTCGCGCGTGTTGGCGGCCTGGTGATCGTCGGTCGCGATCGGCAGCGGCACCAGGATCGCCGGACGGCCAACCGCGGTCAGCTCGGCAATGGTCGAGGCCCCGGCCCGGCCGATGAACAGGTGCGTATCAGCCAGCCGCTCGGCCATGTTCTCGAAATAGGTGCCGAGTTCGGCCGGGATGTCATGCCCGGCATAGCGCGCGCGCACCGCCTCGATATCCTCGGGCCGGCATTGCTGGGTCACCTGCAACCGGGTGCGCAGCGCGGCGGGCAGCATGGCGAGGGCATCGGGCACGACCTGTGAAAGCACGCTGGCGCCCTGGCTGCCGCCGGTTACCAGCACGCGCAGCAGGCCATCTTCGCTGAACGGCGGGAACGGCTCGTCGCGCAGGGTCAGGACCTCGGCCCGCACGGGATTGCCGACCAGGTGCGTCTTGAGCGCGAACTTCGGTTTCAGCCGGTCAACCTGGCGAAAAGCCGTTGCGATTGCGCTGACCCGCCCTGCCAACAGGTGGTTGACCCGGCCCAGCACTGCGTTCTGTTCGTGGATCACGCTGGGCACGCCCGTGGCAGTGGCGGCCCACAGCGTCGGGAAGGCCGGATAGCCGCCGAAACCGACCACGCAGGCCGGCTGGAAGCTGTCGAACAGCCGCTCGGCCATCCGTTTGCCTTCCAGGATGGCGGACAGGCCCCAGGGCCAGTGCAGCGGGTTCTTGCCGATGCGACCGGCGGGGAGGACATGGGTGACCAGGCTATCAGGCTTGCCCGGCAGCTTGGCCCCGCGCGTGTCGGTAACCAGCGCGACATGGTGCCCGCGCCGCTCCAGCTCGACCGCCAGGGCAAAGGCCGGGATCAGGTGACCGCCGGTGCCGCCTGCTGCCAGGACATAGTGCCGCGTTACGCCGGTCATCGCAGCATGCCTCCCATATCGCCGATCTTGAAGGTATCACGCTCGATAAACGGGTTGCGCCGGGTGATCGCCAGCAGCAGCCCCACCCCCAGGCACAGCGCGATGGTGGAGGAGCCGCCATAGGAAATCAGCGGCAGGGTCATGCCCTTCGATGGGAACAGCTGCAGGTTGACCAGGATATTGATGAAGGCCTGCCCGCCCAGCTGCGCGGTAAGTCCGGCAGCGGCGAGCGTGGTGAAGAGGTCATCCTCCTTCAGCAGTCGCAGCAGCACCCGCAACACGATCGCGACATAGAGCGCGACGATCACCAGGCACATGATCAGGCCGAATTCCTCACCAATCACCGAAAAGATATAGTCAGTATGCGCCTCGGGCAGCGCCATCTTGCGCTTGCCCAGCCAGATGCCCGTGCCGGTCCAGCCGCCCGAAAGCAGGGTGCGGCTGGCAAGGTCGACCTGGTCGAAGGCCGTGCCGCCGCCCAGGAAGGCATCGATGCGGTTGCGACCGTTTTCATAGAACAGGTAAGCCAGCGTTACCGCGCCAAGCCCGCTAGCCGCCACCAGCCCGATCCGCTGCACCGAAATCCCTGCCAGCAGGGCGAGCACGAACCACACGCCGGCAAACAGGATCGCCGAACCCAGGTCCGGCTGCAGCATCAGCAGCGCCACCACCAGCAGCATCACGCAGGTGCTAAGCGCCACGACCGGCAGCTTGGGATCGCGCGCGCGCCACGAGAGGATCCAGGCGAGGCAGATCGCGAAGGCCGGCTTCAGGAATTCCGAAGGCTGTAGCGACATGCCCAGGTTGAGCCAGCGCTTGGCCCCGTTCACGGTCGAGCCGACCACCGGTACCAGGAACAGCCCGATCAGCATCGCCGCACCCAGCAGGATGCCGAACCGGCGGGCCATCTCCCGCGGCAGCGCCGCGGCAAAGGCCATGGCCATCAGGCCGACGAATTGCCAGCGCAGGTGGATGTATAAGAAGTGCAGGTCATCCAGCTTGACCCGCGCGGTCGACAGCCGCTGGGCGCTGGCCGGCGAGGCAGCAGCGACTGCCAGGGTGCCAAGCGCCATCAACAGCAGGACCAGGCCAAGCAGCACCCGGTCGATCTCGCGCCACCAGACCGCGAATTCGCTGCGGCGGTTGCGGCGCTGGCGCGGCAGGCCAAGGGCCTGGGGGGCCTGGCCGGCGCGCGGCACGAAGGGCGGATGCGTAGCCATTAGCGCGCTCCTTCTGCGGCGGCGGCCTGATCGGCGATCAGGGCCTGGACGATCTGGCGGAAACTGTCGCCGCGCGCTTCATAGTCGCGGAACTGGTCGAAGCTGGCGCAAGCGGGCGAGAGCAGCACGACATCGCCGCGCTTGGCGGCTGACATTGCCTGCAGGATCGCATCGCACAACATCACGCGGCGGGACACCGGCATGTGCGGGCGCAGCAGCTCGGCAAACAGCGGCCCGGCCTCGCCAATGGTATAGGCCGCCGCGACATTGCCGAAATGCGGGGCGCATTCATCAAGGTCGTCGCCCTTGGGCAGGCCGCCGACGATCCAGTGGATGCGCTTGGCGGGATTGGGCGGAAAGGCGGCGAGCGCCGGGGCGGTCGAGGCCGGATTGGTCGCCTTGCTGTCGTTGATGAACAGCACCCCGCCGGCTTCGGCAGCGCGCTCCATCCGGTGCGGCAGGCCGCGGAAGGTGGCCAGCGCCGGGCCCCACTGGGCTGCGGTCAGCCCCAGCGCTTCGGCAATGGCGACCGCGACAGCGGCATTCTGCAGGTTGTGCGGCCCCTGCAAGGTCGGCCAGTTGGGCTGCAGGTGCATAAGGTCGCTGCCATCGACACTTTGGACCCGGCCAGGGCCGCGGCGCGCCAGTTCCCGTTCTGCCACGGCGCGGGTCTCGGGATCGCCCACGCCGAAAATCGCAGCCTGGTCCGGCGCCTGCATTTCGAAGAGACGCGCCTTGCTGGCGGCATAGGCGGCGAACCCGTCGTAACGGTCAAGATGATCGGGCGTGATGTTAAGCAGCGCGGCGACATCGCAGGCCAGGCTGTGCGTCAGGTCGATCTGGTAGCTCGACAGTTCCAGCACATAGACCCCGCCGGGCGGGAGCGGCGCCTGGCCCAGCACCGGCAAGCCGATATTGCCGCCCATCCGGGTCGGCAGGGCGGCGCTTTGCAGCACATGGTGGACCAGCGCCGTGGTGGTCGACTTGCCGTTGGTGCCGGTGATCCCGACCACGCGGTGCGCCGGCAGATGCGGGCGGGCAATCGCGAACAGCTCGATATCGCCGATCACCGGCACGCCGGCGGCGGCGGCATGGGCGGCGATGGGATGGGTGTTGAGCGGCCCCCCGGGGGAGACCACAACGCCTGCAAATCCGGTCAGGTCGAGCCCCAGCGGATCGGCCAGTTCGACCCGGCCTTCCAGTCCGCGGCGCGGTTCCTCACGGCTGTCCCAGGCCGTGACTCTTGCTCCGCCCGCCAGCAGGCTTTCCACCGCAGTCAGCCCCGAACGGGCCAGACCAAGGACGGCAAAGCGCTGACCGGCGAAGGCGGGAGTCGTGATCATCGCAGCTTGAGGGTCGACAGGCCGATGAGGGCAAGAACGATCGAGACGATCCAGAAGCGGATCACCACGGTCGATTCCTTCCAGCCCAATTGCTCGAAGTGGTGGTGGATCGGGGCCATCTTGAACACCCGCTTGCCGGTCCGCTTGTAGACCGCCACCTGAATGATCACCGACAGCGCCTCGGCCACGAACAGCCCGCCGACGATCGCCAGCACGATCTCGTGCCGCGAGGCCACGGCTATCGCACCCAAGGCCCCGCCCAGCGCCAGGCTGCCGGTATCGCCCATGAACACTGCGGCCGGCGGCGCGTTGAACCACAGGAAGGCCAGGCAGGCGCCCATGATCCCGGCGCAGAGGATCGCCAGTTCACCCGCGCGCGGCACGTGCGGAATGCCGAGATAGGCCGAAAAGTCAGCGCGGCCGGCGAGGTAGGCGATGATCGCGAAGGTCCCGGCGGCGATCACCACCGGCATGGTCGCCAGGCCGTCGAGCCCGTCGGTCAGGTTCACGGCATTGCCCGCACCGACCATCACGAAGGCCGCGAAGACAAAGTAGAACGGCCCGAGCGGGATGTAGTGGCCGGACAGGAACGGCACATAGAGGTTGGTGCTGGTCTGACTGACCATGATCCAGGCCGCGATCCCGGCAACGAAGAATTCCGCTGCCAGCCGCACCCGTCCGGAAACCCCGGCAGTGCTGCGCTTCTTGACCTTGTCGTAATCGTCCAGGAACCCGATCAGCCCGAAGCCGCTGGTGACCATCAGGCAGGCCCAGACCAGCGGGCTCGACAGGTCCATCCACAGCAACATCGAGATCACTAGGGCGATCATGATCATCAGCCCGCCCATGGTCGGCGTGCCGCGCTTGGCGAAGTGGCTCTGCGGGCCGTCCTCGCGGATCGGCTGACCCTTGCCCTGGCGCACGCGCAGCATGTTGATGAACCTGGGACCGATGATCAGACCGATCACCAGCGCCGTCATCAAGGCCGCACCCGCACGGAAGGTCTGGTAGCGAATGAGGTTCGCCAGCCCCGAAAACTCGAAATATTCCGCGATCAGGTAAAGCATCCTGATCTCAATCCTTGTGCTGCGTCAGAGCGGCAACCACAGCCCCCAGCCCGACGGAATTCGACCCTTTGACGAGAATGGCATCATCGGCCTGCAAACCCAGTTTCCCAAGCGCCAACAGTGCCTCCCCAACAGACCCGCAATGGGCGAAGGACATGGGCTTGCCAAGCGCTGTAGCGGCGGATTTCCCCAGTTCCTCGGCCAGCGGGAGCATCTCGTCGCCGACCATGATCACTGCGTCGACTTCGGCCTCACGCAGCGGAGCCGCCAGCTCGGCATGAAAGGCCGGGCCGTGCTCGCCCAGTTCCTTCATCGCGCCCAGCACGGCAATGCGGCGGGCGGCCGTGGTGCGGCCCAGATCGGCCAACGTCGCCTTCATCGAGGCGGGGTTGGCGTTGTAGCTTTCATCGATCAGCAGGGCGACGCCGCCCTCCACCGCAAGACGGTGGCGCGCGCCGCGACCCTTGAGCCCCTCCAGCTCGGCCAGGGCCAGGCCGGCAGCGCCCATGTCGCCGCCCAGCTCGCGCACGGCGGCGATGACGGCGAGCGAATTGACCACCCAGTGCTCGCCCGGCGTGGCGACGGTATAGCACAGGCGGCGATCGCCCATGTCCGCCGTCACCAGCGAACCGCCACCCGGCGCGGGGACAGCATCGAGCAGGCGGACATCGGCAAAGTCACTGCGTCCGAAGGAGATGATCTTGACCCCCAGCCGCTCCGCCGCGCGGCGGAGCTGGCCATACTGGGCAACGTCAGCCGGGATGATCGCGGTGCCGCCAGGCTCAAGGCCCTGGAAGATCTCTGCCTTGGCATCGGCGATCGCCTCGATCGAGCCGAGGTTCTCGATATGCGCGGGGGCGATGGTGGTGATCAGGGCGACATGCGGGCGAACCTGGCTGGTCAGCGCTGCGATCTCGCCCGCGTGGTTCATGCCCATCTCGAACACGCCGAACCGGGTGGCCGCCGGGGTGCGCGACAGGCTGAGCGGCACGCCGACATGGTTGTTGTAGCTCTTGACCGAACGGTGCGCCCGGCCGCGGCTCGACCGGTCGAGCGCCGCAAAGATCGCTTCCTTGACGCCGGTCTTGCCGACCGAGCCAGTCACCCCGATGACCCGCGCTGCGGTGCGCATCCGGGCGGCTGCGGCAAGAAGCTCAAGTGCGGTTGAGGTGGCATTAACCAAGATGTGCGGGCCGTCGATCGGACGGTCGACCACGGCGGCCGCAGCGCCTTTGGCGAAGGCGGCTTCGACGAAGCGATGGCCGTCCATGGCTTCGCCCTTCAGGGCAAAGAACAGGTCGCCTTCGATCACGTCGCGGCTGTCGATCTCGACGCCCGAAACGGCAAAATCGCCGCAGGCCGTGCCGCCGGTTGCCGCCGCGATCTCGGCCGCGGTCCACAGCGCCAGGCCGTGGGCATCGTCGGCATCGATCGGCCACTCGAGGATCCGGGCAACGGCATTCATGCGGCGCACTCCCTGGCTACAGTCACATCATCGAAGGGCAGCACGCGCAGGGAATCTCCCGCACCGATAATCTGCCCCTGTTCATGGCCCTTGCCGGCGATCAGCACGATGTCATCGCGCCCCGCCGCAGCAATTCCCGCGGCAATCGCCGCGCGGCGATCGCCCACTTCGGCAAGCTTGCCGGCCCCGCCCGCCAGGATCGCGGCGCGAATTGCCGCCGGGTCCTCGCTGCGCGGGTTGTCATCTGTGACGATGCCGAGATCGGCCTGCTCGGCTGCGATCTGGCCCATCTCCGGGCGCTTACCCTGGTCGCGGTCACCGCCCGCGCCGAACACCGCGATCAGGCGGCCCGAGCAATGCGGGCGTAGCGCGGCAATCGCCGCTTCGAGCGCATCGGGGGTGTGTGCATAGTCAACATAGACCGGCGCACCGGCGCGGCTGATGGCGGCGCGTTCCAGCCGCCCGCGCACGGGTTGCAGCCGGGCCAGCGCATCGAACACCTGCGCCGCATCGCCGCCGGTCGCCAGCACCAGCCCGGCGGAGACCAGCGCATTGGCGGCCTGGTAGGCGCCGATCAGCGGCAGGTTGACCTTGCGCGCCTGGCCTTGGTGAACCAGTTCCAGCACCTGGCCGAGCTGGCCCGGAGTGCGGCCGACCAGGCGGATCGCCTCGCCCTGCTGACCCACGGTGAAGAGGTTGAGGCCGCGGTTCTCGGCATGGGCGATCGCGCGCGCCGACCATTGATCATCGGCCCAGATGACCGCCGTGCCCGCATCGGCGACCACTTCGTCAAACAGCCGCATCTTTGCCGCGAAGTAGTCTTCCATGGTCTTGTGGTAATCGAGGTGATCGCGGGTGAGGTTGGTGAAGGCCCCGGCGGCAACCACCAGCCCCTCGTTGCGATACTGCGACAGGCCGTGGCTGGATGCCTCGTAAGCAACGTGCGTCACGCCTTCGCGCGCCAGCCCGCTCATGTTGGCCAGGAAGGTCACGATATCGGGCGTGGTCAGCCCGGTCGACACGCTCTCGTCCGACGTGGTCACGCCCAGGGTGCCAATGGAGGCCGCGCGGTGGCCGGCCATGCGCCAGATCTGGCGGGTCATCTCAACGGTAGAGGTCTTGCCGTTGGTGCCGGTAACCGCGACCAGCGTGGCCGGAACCGGCGTGAAGAACTGCGCTGCCAGCCGCGCGAAAACCTGACGCGGATTGTCGGCTGCGATGTGGACCGCGCCCGCAACCTTGGCCTCGGGCCGGGCGACCACGGCAATCGCCCCGGCGGTCACGGCCGCGGGGATGAAGTCCTCGCCATTTACCGCCGCGCCCTGGAACGCCCCGAAGACCGTTCCGGGGGCAACCTTGCGGTTATCGATCGCGAAGCCGGTGACCTGTGCATCCGGGCTGCTGGCGAGGGAAATGCCGGCAAGCTCTGCCAGCTGCGCCAGCTTCATTCCCCATCTCCGCTGGCGACGAGCGGCGAGAGGTCGGAAATGTCCACGTCGCGGGTCGCATCGGGCATGATGCCAAGCAGCGGGCCGATGCGCGGGACGACCCGGCCGACGATCGGGGCCGCGTTCCAGCCGGCCGTGCGCTGGCCCGAAGTGGCAGCCGTGCCCTGCGGCTCATCGAGCATGGCGATGATCACATAGCGCGGGCGGTCCATCGGGAAGGCCGCGGCGAAGGTCGAAACCAGCGAGCTGCGGCGGTAGCCGCCGACGCCAGGCTTCTCGGCCGAGCCGGTCTTGCCGCCAACACGGTAGCCGGCGGCATCGGCCTTCTTGCCGGTGCCATCGACCACGATCATCCGCAGCAACTGGCGCATCCGTGCGCTGGTCGAAGCCTTGAACACGCGGCGGCCCTCCGGCACTTCGCCCGCGCCCAGCTTCTTGAGCGTGGCCGGCCGCCAGTACCCGCCATTAACCAGCGCGGCATAGGCGGTGGCGAGGTGCAACGGGGTAACCGCGATGCCGTGGCCATAAGACACGGTCATGGTGGTGATCCGCGCCCAATCCCCCCTGGGCCAGAGCGGAAAACCACGCGCCGGCAGCTCGATATAGGGCCGCTCGTTCATGCCGAGCGAGCGCATCGTGGCACTGAGCCGCGCCCCGCCCAGCTCGTCGGCAATCTGCGCCGTGACGATGTTGGACGAATGGATCAGCGCCTCGGGCACGTTGAGCGAAGCGCCGAAACTGTGCGAATCGCGAATGCGGAAACCACCAATCTCAAGCGGGCGGTCGGACTGGTAGCGGCGCGACAGGTCGGTGACCGTGCCGGCGTCGATCGCGGCGGCAACGGTGATCGGCTTGAAGGTCGAACCAAGCTCGTAGACCTGGTTGGTCACGCGGTTGAAGATGTTGCCGGCGCTGGCGTTGTCGATCAGGTTGGGGTTGAACGAGGGGAGCGAGGCAAGCGCGAGGACCTCGCCGGTTTCCACATCGAGCACCAGCCCGGCCGCGCCCTTGGCATTGGTGTCGGCGATGCCCTTCAGCAACTCGTCCTCGAGCGCGCCCTGGACCCGGCTATCGAGCGAGAGCATCGCCGGGGTGCCGCGCGTCGCGGGATCGGTCAGGCGCTTGTCGAACACGCCTTCCATCCCGACATGGCCGCGGCCATCGGCGCCGACAAAGCCGAGCACGTGGGCCGCCAGCGAACCCTGCGGATAGAATCGCTCGGTCTCGCGCGGGAACTCCAGCGCCGGTTCGCCCAGCGCGTGGATGCGGTTGGCGTCTTCGGGCAGGATTCGGCGGCGCAAGTAGCCGGGGCGTCCAGAGGCAAGCCGCGCGGTCGTTTCGGCCACGTCCATTTCGGGGAAGATCCGGTTCAGAGCGGCAGCAACCTCGCCCGCCGAGTGGACCAGCGGCGCGCCGTCATCACCAAGCGCGGCCGGGTTGTACCACAAGGCATAGGCCGGAAAGGCACGGGCCAGCGGCACGCCGTTGCGATCGACGATATCGCCGCGCGGCGGGGTCATGCCATAGGCGCCGGCATTGACCGGGGCGCCCTCGAACAGGCCGAGGTAAAGCACCCGCAGCACGGCAACCAGGGCGATAAGGGCAAAGCCACCCGCCACCCAGACCAGCCGCCACTTGGCCATGGTCAAGGCCTGGCGGCGCGTGTTGGCGATTTCCACCCGGCCGGAAGCAACGATGCTGGAAACCGCCACGGCGTTCATTCGGCGCGGACCTCCGCCCGGTCGAGCTTGGTCAGGCGCGCGCTGAGCTTGGCGGGAGTGGTCGCCCGTTCGCTGGCGTCACGGGTGTCCGCCACCTTCACTTCGGCGGCCATGGCCTTGCCGGTCAGCGGCGAAACCATCGCCTGGATCGGGTTCTGGTCCTCCACCAGCGACGCAGCGCTGGCTACGCGGATCGGCTCTGGCGCATTGGGCCCGCGGGCCTTGCCCAGCGCGGCAAGCTGGCGCTCACCTTCCAGGTACTGGCCAGCGGTGGGGGCCTGGTAGCCGAACTCGATCGCGTTGAGGTTGCGCAACTGCTGCTGGTTGGCGCGGGTCAGGAACTCGGTCTCGAGGATCAGCTTTTCCTGCTTGAGCGCATTGATCTGGCGCTGGGCCAGCTGGACCTCGCTCTTCACCGCGTTGACACGCACGATCAGCACCAGGGTCAGCGCCGCGCAAATGACCAGCAAGGCCACCCAGCCAATCGAACGCATCCGGTCACGGGTCAGGTTCATGCGGCCCTCCTTTCACGCGCCGGGGCGGCGGTACGGGTGGCAGCGCGCAGCGTGGCAGACCGCGCGCGGGGGTTGCGGGCAAGCTCGGCAGCCGACGGGCGGACCGCCTTGGCGACATGATCGAAAGTCGGCGCATTGGCCGGGGCCAGCTGCGGCAGGTGACGCGAGGCATTGGCCAGTGCGCCGCCGGCTTCGCGCAGGAACTGCTTCACGATCCGGTCTTCCAGGCTGTGGAAGCTGACCACGGCCAGGTGGCCGCCCGGCTTGAGCAGTTGTTCGGCAGCATCGAGCCCGGCGTTGAGCTCGTCCAGCTCGGCGTTCACGTGAATGCGGATTGCCTGGAAGCTGCGGGTCGCTGGGTCCTTGGGCATGCCCTGGTGATAGCCCAGTGCCTTGCGCACGACGGCGGCGAGCTGCCCGGTGGTTTCGAGCGGGCGCGCGGCAACGATCGCGCGGGCAACGCGGCGCGACTGGCGCTCCTCGCCATAGTTGAACAGCACGTCGGCAATTTCGGCCTCAGGCGCGGTGTTGACGAAATCGGCGGCGCTGGGGCCATCCTGGCTCATCCGCATGTCGAGCGGGCCATCGGCGGCAAAGGCGAAGCCGCGGCCGGCCTGGTCCAGTTGCATCGACGAGCCGCCGATATCCATGGCAATGCCATCGACCCGGGCGACGCCGGCCTCGGCCAGCGCCGCGACCATTTCCGAGAAGCGCCGCGGGTGGAGCACCAGCCGCGGCGGCTGTTCGGCGCACTCGGGCCAGGCCTGCCCGGCGGCAATGGCATCGGGATCGCGGTCAAAGGCGTGGACCGTCGCCCCGGCGTTCAGCAGTGCGCGGGTATAGCCGCCAGCACCGAAAGTCGCATCGACGATCACTGTGCCAGGAGCCGGCGCGAGCGCGGCGACCACTTCGTCCAGCAGGACGGGAACATGGG
>JBEGOD010000148.1:0-4262 GCA_041182185.1 Pseudomonadota bacterium | reverse complement strand
GCATCTTTTGGCGCGGCGGCGAACGCGGCCAGCTCTGCTCCGCGGTCCCGCGCGGCGCGCAGGGTCGCGAAAACCAGCTTTTCAAGCGCTTGATCCTGATCGAGGACTTTGAGGCCCGCCTCGGTCGCCAGCCCAGGCGGAACGACCGAGGCGGGCCTCAAAGTCCTCGATCAGGATCAAGCGCTTGAAAAGCTTGTTTTCGCGACCCTGCGCGCCGCGCGGGACCGCGGAGCAGAGCTGGCCGCTTTCGCCGCCGCGCCAAAAGATGCTTAATCAGGACCAGATCATTCCGATTTCACTTGAAAGCAGGCCTGATCTTACCGATATTCCGGTGCATGGGCGGCTATTGTGCCGCCTGCAACACGGAGTTTGAGTCATCATGGCTAACTGGAACGACCCCCAGCCCACCAAGACGGGCTTCGGCGCGTCCCCCAGCCTCAATGGCGAAGTGCTTGGTTCAGGCGCAACCTTTGACGCGGGTCTGCGCAAGCACATGCTCGCCATTTACAACTACATGGCCTCGGGCGTGCTGCTTTCGGGCATCGTCGCGCTGCTGTTCGCCAATTCGGGCCTCGCGGCCCAAGTCATGGCCACCCCGCTCAAGTGGGTGATCATGCTGGCCCCGCTCGGCTTCGTCTTCGCGATGAGCCTGGGCGCCAACCGTATGTCGACTGCCACGCTCCAGCTGCTGTTCTGGGGCTTCTGCACCGTCATGGGTCTGTCGCTGTCAACGATCTTCCTGGTCTTCACGGCCAGCTCGATCGCCAGCACCTTCTTCGCCACCGCTGGTGCCTTCGCAGGGCTCAGCCTGTTCGGCTACACCACCAAGAAGAACCTGTCCGGCATGGGCTCGTTCATGGTGATGGGCCTGATCGGCATCCTGATCGCGATGGTCATCAATATCTTCATGCAGTCGAGCGCGCTCCAGCTGGCGATCTCGATCCTCGGCGTGATCATCTTCGCGGGCCTGACCGCTTGGGATACGCAGCGGCTGAAGCAGGAATACTATGTGCTGCAGGGCACCGAATTCGCCGGCAAGGCGGTCGTGCTGGGCGCGCTGACGCTCTATCTGGACTTCATCAACATGTTCCAGTTCCTGCTGAGCTTCCTGGGGAACCGCGAGTAACCTCTCGCAGTTCATCAAACTGGGCTCTGATCGTGCCCGGCGCGCTATCTGGCGCGCCGGGCATTTTCTTTGCCACTGGCAGGCGCTAGAGCGCTTCAGCATCAGGCAAGGTTGCCGGAGGCAGAAAGCCTCCAACCCTTGGCAGGGTGAGAGGAAGGGTTCCGCACGATGGTTCGCTATACGTTGAATACCGCACTGGGTGCCGCGGCACTATCGCTGCTGCTGGTGGCGAGCGCCGCCGATGCGAAGAAGAAGAAGCCGGCGCTGCCACCGCCACCGCCGCCCGCGCCGGCCCAGAAGTGGATCTTCGTGCCCTGGAAGCCCAGCCCGCCGAACAATGCCTCACCCAATTTCGTTACCCCGCCGGTCGCCGCGGATGGGCTGCGGGTCAGCGTCAACCGCAACATCTCGCCCGCCCAGACCATCTGGAACCTGCGTTCGGGCTACAATGTCGCCGCGCTCAACTGCCTTGAGCCCAGGCACGCGCAGATCGTGGTCAATTACCGCGCCTTCCTGCGCACCCACGCCAAGGCGCTGCGCGCCGCCAACCTCAAGATCGACAGCGAATGGCGCGGCAAGTACGGCGCCGGCTTCGTCAGGAACCGCGAAAAGTACATGACCGAAGTCTACAACCGCTTCGCGATGCCGCCGACCCTGCCGGCCTTCTGCGATGCCGCCCTGGCGATGAGCAACGATGCCAAGGCGGTGAAGATCGGCACGCTCGATCGCTTTGCTGCCGTCAGCCTGCCCAGCCTCGAGATCGTGTTCGACGATTTCTACAAGCGCTACGATCAGTACAAGGCCGATCTGGCCGCCTGGGAAACCAAGTGGGTCGGGTATACCCCCGGCACCAACATCCTGGTCCCGGTCACCAGCCCGCTGGCGCTGGCGGATACCCGCGCGACCGCGCAGTAACTTTGGACTTCCAAGGCTCAGCGCCATTCGCTAAGGGGGCGCCTCGCAATCGGCGGCGTGCCGCTGCTGTGCACTGGAACGGGGCCGTAGCTCAGATGGGAGAGCGCGTCGTTCGCAATGACGAGGTCAGGGGTTCGATCCCCCTCGGCTCCACCAGTGTTTTTGAGCTGTGATTTGCCCCAGACCGGGCTGCGAACGGCAGTGTTCTGCGCTTCCGGTGCTCACGACCAGCAGGTCGCTCCGCTCCGGTTCTCGAACCCCGCCATTCTCGCTCCGGCCTGAGCCAAATCCCAACCCAAAAACTTTTCTCCGTCCCACCTCCGTTCGTGTCGAGCGTAGTCGAGACACCACCCGCGACAATCGCGCCAAATCCCGTTAGAACCATTCCATGCATTTTCTCGACCAGGCCAAGATCTACATTCGCTCGGGGCAGGGCGGCCCGGGGGCAGTCAGCTTCCGTCGGGAGAAGTACGTCGAATATGGCGGACCTGACGGCGGCAATGGCGGCAAGGGTGGGGACATCATTTTCGAAGCCGTCGCCGGCCTCAATACCCTGATCGACTTCCGCTATGCCCAGCACTTCAAGGCCCCGCGCGGCGTTCATGGATCGGGCAAGGATCGCAATGGCGCGGCCGGCAAGGACCTGGTGGTCAAGGTGCCGGTCGGCACCCAGCTCATTTCCGATGACGACCGGGAAACCGTGCTGCTCGACCTGACCGAGGCCGGCCAGCGCGTCACCTTCCTGCACGGCGGCATGGGCGGGCGCGGCAACGCCAGCTACAAGACCAGCACCAACCGCGCCCCGCGTCAGCACCAGCCGGGCGAGATGGGTGAGGAAATGTACGTCTGGCTGCGCTTGAAGCTGCTGGCCGATGTCGGCCTGGTCGGCATGCCCAATGCCGGCAAGAGCACTTTCATCAACAAGATCACCAACACCAAGGCCAAGGTCGGCGATTACGCCTTCACCACGCTGAAGCCGCAGTTGGGCGTGGTCCGCCACAGGAACCGCGAATTCGTGCTGGCCGATATCCCTGGCCTGATTGCCGGGGCGGCGGATGGCGCCGGCATCGGTGACCGTTTCCTGGGCCACATCGAGCGGTGCCGCGTGCTGATCCACCTGATCGACATCAACGGCACCGACCCGGCCGAGGCGCTGGAAATCATCGAGGAAGAACTGTCCGCCTATGGCAACGGGCTGGACGAAAAGCCTCGGCTGATTGCGCTCAACAAGGTCGACACGGTCGACGCCGAGCTGGTCAAGATGTTCATCAAGGAACTGAAGGCCGCCGGTGCGAAGAAGGTCTACCCGATTTCCGGCGCGACCGGCAAAGGCATGGACGCGCTGCTCGACGCGGTAATCGAATACCTGCCTGCTGCCACCGGAACGGAGCGCCCGGCCGGCGAGCTGGAAGAAGGCGACGACAAGCCCTGGTCGCCGGTTTAGTCCGGGGTCGCAAAAAGCTTGCGAGCGCGGGCCTGTCCGCTAATCCGGCCGGCATGAAGATCAACCGCCTGTCCGATCTGGCTGATGTCGCCCTCTGCCGCCGCCTGGTGGTGAAGGTTGGCTCGTCGCTGCTGGTTGGCAAGGCGGGCGTGCGCCGGGCCTGGCTGGAAGGACTGGTCACGGAGATCGCCGCGGCCCGTGCGCGCGGCCAGGAAGTGATTGTGGTCTCTTCCGGCGCTATCGCCCTGGGTGCGGCCAAGCTGGGGCTCGACAAGGGCGGACGCGGCAGCCTGGCCGATGCGCAAGCTGCTGCCGCGGTCGGCCAGATTGCGCTGTCCAGCCTCTGGGCCGAGCTGCTGGGCGCACACGGCGTCACTGCGGCGCAATTGCTGCTGACACTGGAAGACCTTGAGGATCGCCGCCGCTACCTCAACGCCACGGCCACGCTGACCCGGCTGCTCGATGCCGGGGCCGTGCCGGTGATCAACGAGAATGACAGCGTCGCCACCCAGGAAATCCGCTTTGGCGATAACGACCGCCTGGCCGCGCGCGTGGCCCAGGCGGCGCAGGCGAATGCCGTGCTGTTGCTGTCCGATGTCGATGGCCTGTTCGATCGCAACCCGGCCGAACCCGGTGCGAAACTGCTGCCGGAAGTGCGGGGGGTGACGGCCGAGGTCCACGCCATGGCCACTGGCAGCTCGTCCTCGGGCATGGGCTCGGGCGGGATGACTTCGAAGCTTCAGGCGGCCGAGATTGCCGAGCGCGCCGGGATCGCAC
>JBEGOD010000147.1:0-20867 GCA_041182185.1 Pseudomonadota bacterium | reverse complement strand
TGCGAGGTTTGGCCGGATCGCTTCCCAGGCTGCCGCGTCCATGCCCGCCGGCAAACGCTCCGCCACCTCGGCGAAGGGCAGGCGGTGAATGATCGCGGCGTTGACGCGGGCCAGTTCGGCCTCATCGAAGCGGGCCGGGGCGCGGCCGAAGTGGGCCAGGTTGAAGCTGGCCGCCAGGGCATCGGCATCAAGCGCCGGATCGACCGGATCAGACGTGCCGAGCCGGGCCAGCAGCGCGATCAGCGCCGGCGGCTCGATTCCTGCGTCGCGCAGTTCGGCCAGCCCAAGCGAACCCAGCCGCTTGGAGAGCTTGCCCTCGCTGCCAACCAGCAGTGCCTCATGCGCGAAGCGCGGCAGCTTGGCCCCCAGTGCGGTGAACATCTGGACCTGGGTGGCGGTGTTGGAAACGTGATCCTCGCCGCGCAGCACGTGGCTGATCCCCATGGCGATATCGTCGATCGCCGAGGGCAACATATAGAGCCATGAGCCATCGGCGCGCCGCACCACCGGGTCCGACATCTGGCGCGGATCGAAATGCTGGGCCCCGCGAATGCCATCGGTCCATTCGATCGGCTGGTCGTGATCGAGCAGGAAGCGCCAGTGCGGGCGTTCGCCCGCCGCCGCCTTCGCCGCATGATCGGCTTCGCTCAGCCCCAGCGCGGCCCGGTCGTAGATCGGCGGCAGCCCGCGCCCCAGCAGGACCTTGCGCTTGAGGTCCAGCTCCTGTGCGGTCTCGTAGCAGCGATAGACCCGGCCGATGGCGACCAGCTGCTGGAACTCGCGCTCGTAGAGATCGAACCGGGCCGACTGGCGCTCCTCGCCATCGGGGACCAGCCCCAGCCAGGCGAGATCGGCGCGGATCGCCTCAACGTACTCCTCGCGGCTGCGTTCCTTGTCGGTATCATCGATCCGCAGCAGGAAGCGCCCGCCGGCCTGCTTCGCCAGCAGCCAGTTGTGCAGCGCCGTGCGGACATTGCCGACGTGCAGGGTGCCGGTCGGCGAAGGGGCAAAGCGGGTGGTGACGGTCATGCCGGCGTCCCTACCCGCGCAGCCCGCCTGCTGCAATGATGCTTCCCCTCCTGCGCGCGCCTCGCTAGCGTCGCCGGCATGAACCAGACCACACCCTTTGCCGCCGCCTTTGCCGAAGCCCAGCTGCCCGGAGCCGTGGGCCTGATCGTCGACCGTGACGGGATCCGTCATGCCGAGGTCCTGGGCCTGGCCGACACCAGCAGCGGCGCGCCGATGCAGCTTGATACTGTCTGCCAGATCGCTTCGATGACCAAGGCGCTGGTTTCGGCCGGAGCGATGCAGCTGGTCGAACAGGGCCGGCTCGATCTCGATGCCGATGTCGGCGCGCTGCTGCCCGAACTGGCCAATCCGCAAGTGCTGACCGGGTTCGATGCGGACGGGAAGCCGCAGCTGCGTCCCGCCGCGCGGGCGATCACGCTGCGCCACCTGCTGACCCACACCGCGGGCCTGGGCTATTTCTTCGTCCACCCGGAAGTGCTGCGATATTTCGGCGCGGTCGGCATGCCGGTGCCGGGAACGCGCGCCTCGGTCACCATGCCGCTGATGTTCGATCCGGGCGAGCGCTGGGAATATTCGGTCGCGACCGATTGGGTCGGCCTGGCGATCGAAGCAGTCACGGGTGAGCGGCTCAACGATTTCCTCACCGCCAACCTGTTCGCGCCGCTGGGGATGAGCCAGACCGCTTTCCGCGACAAGCTGCCCGCCGATGCCGCGCGGGTCCACGTTCGCGCCGGGGGAGCACTGTCGCCGGTGGAGGTCTACCTGGGCGGGGGCGAGTTCGATGGCGGCGGCGGCGGGATCACTTCGACCGCGCCGGACTATGCGCAGTTCGTGCGAATGGTGCTGAACGGCGGCGAGCTCGACGGCCGCCGCGTCCTGAGCGCCGCGACCCTGGCCGAGATGAGCCGCAACCAGGTCGCCCCCTTGCGCGCCGGTTACATGGGCAGCGCCATGCCGCAGCTCGCCGCGCCCTATGACACCTTCCCCGATCAGCACACCGGCTGGGGCCTGGGCTTCCTGATCAATCCGGAAAAGGGCCCCAACGGGCGCTCGCCAGGCAGCCTGGCCTGGGCCGGGATCTTCAATTCCTATTACTGGATCGATCCGGCGGCGGGCCTTGGCGGGGTATTTGTCAGCCAGCTTCAACCGTTTGGCGATCCGGGCGCGCTGGCCTGCTTCGGCGCGCTGGAAGCCATGGCCTACGCCTGACGAAAAAGGCCTGCCCAGCCTTGCAGGGAATGGCCGCTGCGTGGATAATGACGCCGCGACCCCATGCTTATCGAACGAGATAATCCTGTTTCCATGAACGCCCGCCTTGGCGCGCAGCACCGGCATAGCCGTGTCCGGCGCTGGCTGGCCGCAGGTGCGGCCGGCCTGACCCTGGCGGGCCTTGGTTCCTATGCCTTCGGTACGGCCAGCGGCGGCGCGCCGCAGCTCGTGCTTGATCTTACCGCGGTTGGGAAGCGCCCAACCCCGCCGCCGTTCCAGGCCGATTGCTCGGCCCAGCCGGCAGCGCTGCAGGCAGAGCTTTCGCGGATCGCGGCAAGCTTCGAAGGCCAGGTCGGGATCGCCGTAGCCAAGGCCGGCTGCGACTGGACGGTGGGTGAGCGGCTCAACCAGCACTTCCCCCAGCAGAGCGTATCCAAGCTGTGGGTGGCCATGTCGGTGCTCGATGCGGTCGACAATGGCCGGATGCAGCTCGACCAGGCGATCACCATCACGCCGCGCGACTTGACCCTGTTCAACCAGCCGCTGCAGTGGGAAGTGCTCGACAAGGGTTTGATCGAGCGGCCGGTAAAGCTGCTGATGACGAACGCGCTCTCGCTGTCCGACAATACGGCGAATGACCGCTTGCTCTGGACCGTCGGCGGGCCGGATCACGTCCGCTCGTTCCTCAAGAGCCGCGAGATCGAGGGCATCCGCTTCGGCCCGGGCGAACGGTTATTGCAGAGCGCCGCCGCCGGCCTGACCTGGTCACCCGAACTGGCCGCCGGCCGCAATTTCGAACAGGCCCGCGCCCGCCTGCCCAAGGACGTGCGCGAAGCAGCGCTCGCCCGCTATGTCGCCGATCCGATGGACGGCGCAACCCCGGCGGGGATGGCCCAGGCGCTGGCCCGGCTAGCCAAGGGCGAGCTGCTGTCCGAACAATCGACCCGGCTGCTGCTCGACACGATGGGCAAGTCGCGCAGCGGTCCGATGCGGCTGAAAGCCGGGCTGCCGCATGGCTGGAAGGCCTTCCACAAGACCGGCACCGGCCAGGAACTGGGCTCGCTCGCCACCGGCTATAACGACGTTGCCGTGGTCGAGGCGCCCGACGGGGCGTTTTATGGCGTAGCCGTGCTGATCGGCCAGACCCACCAGCCGATCCGCGCGCGGATGGAGATGATGCAGTCAGTCTCTGCCGCGCTGGCCCGCTGGCACGAGACGCGGACGTCCTGAACCCGAACCGCTGCAATGAAAAACCCCGCCGGATCGCTCCGGCGGGGTTTTCATTTGGCCCACTGGGGGATGGTGAGGCTTAGGCCTCGCCGTCCGCCGCTTCGGGGTTCAGGTATTCACCGGCATCGGCGTCAAGCCCATGGGTTTCGCCCTCGACCATGGCCAGCGGGTCGTCGCCGATGGCGGCTTCCGGGCCCTGGGCCAGTTCGGCAGCATGTTCTTCAGCCGCCGTTTCCGGCGCGATCAGGCTTTCCTGCAGCTTCCGGTAGGAAGCGCGCAGGGCGGCATCGCGGCTGGAGGCGGCCACCCGCAGGCGGTTCATGCCTGCACCGGTACCGGCCGGGATCAGGCGGCCAACGATGACGTTTTCCTTCAGACCGATCAGCGAGTCCTTCTTCCCTTCGACCGCCGCCTGCGTCAGCACGCGGGTGGTTTCCTGGAACGAGGCCGCCGAGATGAACGAACGCGTCTGGAGCGAAGCCTTGGTGATGCCCAGCAGCACCGGCTTGCCTTCCGCGGGCTTTTCCCCCGAGGCCAGCTTGGAGTTGGTTTCATCCATCTCCTCGCGGTCGACCTGTTCGCCGGCCAGCAGGGTGGTGTCCCCGCCATCGGTGATCTCGACCTTCTGCAGCATCTGGCGAACGATCACCTCGATGTGCTTGTCGTTGATCTTCACGCCCTGCAAACGGTAGACTTCCTGGATTTCCGCCACGAGGTATTCGGCCAGCGCCTCAACCCCCAGCACTTCCAGGATTTCATGCGGGTTGGGCGAGCCCGAGATCAGGTTGTCGCCCTTCTTGACCCAGTCACCTTCCTGGACGTCGATCACCTTCGACTTGGGGATCAGGTATTCCACCGGATCGCCCTCTTCCGGGATGATCGCGATCTTGCGCTTGGCCTTGTAGTCGCGGACGAATTCGATCCGGCCCGAGGCCTTCGCGATGATCGCGTTGTCCTTGGGGATGCGGGCTTCGAACAGTTCCGCAACGCGCGGCAGACCACCGGTGATGTCGCGGGTCTTGGCGGCTTCGCGGCTGGCGCGGGCCAGCACGTCACCGGCTTCGACCATCTGACCATCTTCGACCGACAGGGTGGTGCCGGGCGCCATCATGTAGCGTGCGGCTTCACCCGAAGCATCGTCCAACAGGGTCAGGCGCGGCCGCAGGTCTTCCTTCTTCGACCGGCTGGTCGAGCGGTTCTCGGTCACGACGCGGCTGCTCATGCCGGTCGCTTCGTCGGTCTGCTCGGTCAGGGTGCGGCCGTCGATCAGGTCCTGGTACTTCACGATACCCGGCTTTTCCGTGATCACCGGGGTGGTGAACGGATCCCATTCCGCCAGGCGATCGCCTTCGTTGATGATCGCGCCATCTTCATGGAGCAGGTGGGTACCGTAGGGCACGCGGTGGATCGCGCGCTCACGGCCCTCGCTGTCCATCACCACAACCTCGCCGTTGCGGGCCAGGCTGAGCCGGCGGCCACGCTTGTCGGTGATCGTCGGGATGTCGCGGTAGACCACGGAGCCGTCGCAGATCGCTTCGAGGTGCGACTGTTCGTTGACCTGCGCCGCCCCGCCGATGTGGAAGGTACGCATGGTCAGCTGGGTACCCGGTTCACCGATCGACTGGGCAGCGATAACGCCGACCGCTTCACCGATGTTGACCGGGGTCCCGCGGGCCAGATCGCGGCCATAGCAGGTTGCGCAGACGCCCTGTTCGGCTTCGCAGATCAGCGGCGAGCGAATGCGCGCGGCCTGGATGCCGGTTGCTTCGATCGCGGCCACCGCGGCTTCATCGAGCAGATCGCCCTTGGCCGCGACGACTTCGCCGTCCTTGTTGACGATGTCTTCGGCCAGGGTCCGGCCGAGGATGCGTTCGGCCAGCGACGCGATGGTCGAGCCGCCCTGCACGATCGAGCGCATTTCCAGCGCGCGGTCGGTCCCGCAATCCTCGATCACGACGACACAGTCCTGCGACACGTCGACCAGGCGGCGGGTCAGGTAACCCGAGTTGGCGGTCTTCAGCGCGGTGTCCGCGAGGCCCTTGCGGGCGCCGTGGGTCGAGTTGAAGTATTCAAGAACGGTCAGGCCTTCCTTGAAGTTCGAGATGATCGGGGTTTCGATGATCTCGCCCGAAGGCTTGGCCATCAGCCCGCGCATACCGGCCAGCTGCTTCATCTGGGTCGGCGAACCACGCGCACCGGAGTGCGACATCATGTAGATCGAGTTGATCGGCTTCTGACGGCCCGTTTCCGGATCGATCGGCGAGGCCTTGATCTCGTCCATCATGGCGTTGGCCACCTGGTCGCCGCAACGGCTCCAGGCGTCGATCACCTTGTTGTACTTTTCCTGCTGGGTGATCAGGCCGTCCTGGTACTGCTGCTCGTAATCGGCCACCAGTTCCTTGGTTTCGGCGACCAGCGCATCCTTGCTGTCGGGGATGATCATGTCATCCTTGCCGAAGCTGATGCCCGCCTTGAAGGCGTGACGGAAGCCCAGGGCCATGATCGCGTCGGCAAAGAGGACGGTGTCCTTCTGGCCGGTGTGACGATAGACTTGGTCGATAACGTCGCCGATTTCCTTCTTGGTCAGCACCTTGTTGATGACGTCGAAGGGCACGGTATGGCTCTTGGGCAGGCATTCGCCCACCAGCATGCGGCCCGGGGTGGTTTCGAACCGCTTCTGGAAGGTGTTGCCCTGCTCATCGGTCTGCGGCACGCGGGCGATGATCTTCGAGTGGAGCGTCACCGCACCCACTTCCAGCGCCTGGTGCACTTCGGCCATGTCGGCAAACATCATGCCCTGGCCGGGCTCGTTCTCACGATCGATCGAGAGATAGTACAGGCCCAGCACCATGTCCTGCGAAGGCACGATGATCGGCTTGCCGTTGGCCGGCGAGAGGATGTTGTTGGTCGACATCATCAGCACGCGCGCTTCCAGCTGGGCTTCCAGCGAAAGCGGCACGTGGACGGCCATCTGGTCACCGTCGAAGTCGGCGTTGAAGGCCGAGCAGACCAGCGGGTGCAGCTGGATCGCCTTACCTTCGATCAGCACCGGCTCGAACGCCTGGATGCCCAGACGGTGCAGCGTCGGGGCGCGGTTCAGCATGACCGGGTGTTCACGGATCACTTCGTCCAGGATGTCCCAGACTTCCTTGCGTTCCTTTTCGACCCACTTCTTGGCCTGCTTAAGGGTCATCGACAGACCCTTGGCATCGAGCCGGGCGTAGATGAACGGCTTGAACAGCTCGAGCGCCATCTTCTTGGGCAGGCCGCACTGGTGCAGCTTGAGTTCCGGACCGGTCACGATCACCGAACGGCCCGAATAGTCGACGCGCTTGCCGAGCAGGTTCTGGCGGAAGCGGCCCTGCTTGCCCTTGAGCATGTCGGACAGCGACTTCAGCGGACGCTTGTTGGCACCCGTGATCACGCGGCCACGGCGGCCGTTGTCGAAGAGCGCGTCAACGGCTTCCTGCAGCATGCGCTTTTCGTTGCGGACGATGATGTCCGGCGCGCGCAGCTCGATCAGGCGCTTGAGGCGGTTGTTGCGGTTGATGACGCGGCGATAGAGGTCGTTGAGGTCCGAGGTCGCGAAGCGGCCACCATCCAGCGGCACCAGCGGGCGCAGCTCGGGCGGGATGACCGGCACGACATCGAGGATCATCCATTCCGGGCGGTTGCCCGAATCGATGAACGATTCGACGACCTTAAGGCGCTTGATGATCTTCTTCGGCTTCAGTTCCGACTTGGTCTCGGACAGCTCCTTGAGCAGGTCTTCCTTTTCCTGCACCAGGTCGAGGCTCATCAGCATGTGCTTGACGGCCTCGGCACCGATCCCGGCCGAGAAGGCGTCTTCGCCGTACTGGTCCTGGTAATCGTAGAGCTCGTCTTCGGTCAGCGTCTGGTACTTCTCAAGCGGGGTCAGGCCCGGCTCGATCACCACATAGCTTTCGAAGTACAGGATCCGCTCAAGGATCTTGAGCTGCATGTCGAGCAGCAGGCCGATGCGCGAAGGCAGCGACTTGAGGAACCAGATGTGCGCAACCGGCGCGGCCAGCTCGATGTGGCCCATGCGCTCGCGGCGCACCTTGGTGACGGTGACTTCGACGCCGCACTTTTCGCAGACGACGCCCTTGTACTTCATGCGCTTGTACTTGCCGCACAGGCACTCGTAGTCCTTCACCGGGCCGAAGATGCGGGCGCAGAACAGGCCATCGCGCTCCGGCTTGAAGGTCCGGTAGTTGATCGTTTCCGGCTTCTTGATTTCGCCGAAGGACCACGAGCGGATACGCTCGGGGCTGGCAAGGCCGATCTGGATCTGGTCGAAGGTTTCCGGCTTCGCCATCTGGTTCGTGAACTTGGTAAGGTCGTTCATGGTTCAGTCCCTTGAAGGGGTGAATATCTGGGGCGGGGTACAGGCGGGCGGCCAAACTCTCGCTAGAGAATGGGACCGCCCGGTCCTGTTACTCCGCGGCCTCCGCGTAATCGTCGCCGTCCTCGTCGGTCAGGCTGGACAGCTCGACGTTGAGGCCGAGGCTGCGCATTTCCTTGACGAGCACGTTGAAGCTTTCCGGAATGCCGGCCTCGAAGGTATCGTCGCCCTTGACGATCGCTTCGTAGACCTTGGTGCGGCCGACAACGTCGTCCGACTTGACCGTGAGCATTTCCTGCAACGTGTACGCGGCACCGTAGGCCTGGAGCGCCCAGACCTCCATTTCCCCGAAGCGCTGGCCACCGAACTGGGCCTTGCCGCCCAGTGGCTGCTGGGTGACGAGGCTGTACGGCCCGATCGAACGCGCGTGGATCTTGTCGTCGACCAGGTGGTGCAACTTGAGCATGTAGATGTAGCCCACGGTCACCTTGCGGTCGAAGCTTTCACCGGTCCGCCCGTCATAGAGCGTGACCTGGCCCGAGGTATCGAGCCCGGCCATTTCCAGCATCGCGGAAACGTCGGCTTCGCGGGCACCGTCGAACACCGGGGTCCCCATCGGCACGCCGTTCTTCAGCAGTTCGGCCATTTCGACGATTTCGCTGCTGGAGCGGCTGTCGATCTGGTCGTGGTACTGCTCGCCGTAGATTTCCTTGAGCTTGTCGATCAAGGCGCTCGGCGGAGCGGCAGCTTCGGGGTTCGGGTTGTCCTGGCGCCATTGCTCGAGCCGGGCAGTGATCTGCTGGCCCAGGCCGCGCGCCGCCCAACCGAGGTGCGTTTCGAAGATCTGCCCGACGTTCATGCGGCTCGGCACGCCCAGCGGGTTGAGCACGATGTCGACCGGGGTCCCGTCGGCCAGGAACGGCATGTCTTCCTGCGGCAGAATGCGGCTGATGACACCCTTGTTTCCGTGACGGCCGGCCATCTTGTCTCCCGGCTGCAGCTTGCGCTTCACCGCGACGAAGACCTTGACCATCTTGAGCACGCCCGGGGCGAGTTCGTCGCCGCGTTCGAGCTTCTCCTTGCGGTCCTCGAACTTCTCCTGGATCGACTTCACGGTCGCGTCGTACTGGGCCTTGACCGCTTCGAGCTGGCCCTGGACCTTGTCGTCGGCAACGGCGAACTTCCACCATTCGTGACGCTCCACCTCGGCAAGATTGGCCTCGCTGATGGTATCGCCCTTCTTGAAGCCCTTTGGCGCAGCTGCGGCCACCTGGCCCACCAGCATGTCGCGCAGGCGGTTGAAGGTGGCGCGGTTGAGGATCGCGCGCTCGTCTTCACGGTCCTTGGCGAGGCGTTCGATTTCCTCGTTCTGGATCGCGCGGGTACGGTCGTCGATCTCGATCCCGTGACGGTTGAAGACGCGGACGTCGACAATCGTGCCCGAAACGCCCGGCGGCAGGCGGAGCGAAGTGTCGCGCACGTCACTGGCCTTTTCGCCGAAGATCGCGCGCAGCAGCTTTTCTTCCGGGGTCATCGGCGATTCACCCTTGGGGGTGATCTTGCCGACCAGGATATCGCCCGGGTGCACTTCGGCACCGATGTAGACGATGCCCGCTTCGTCGAGGTTGCGCAGGGCTTCCTCGCCAACGTTCGGGATATCGCGGGTGATGTCCTCTGGCCCCAGCTTGGTGTCGCGGGCCATCACTTCGAATTCGTCGATGTGGATCGAGGTGAACACGTCGTCCTTGACGATGCGTTCGCTGATCAGGATCGAGTCTTCGTAGTTGTAGCCATTCCACGGCATGAACGCGACGAGGCTGTTGCGGCCCAGCGCCAGTTCGCCCAGCTCGGTCGAAGGACCGTCGGCCAGGATGTCACCGGCGTTGACCACTTCGCCCACCTTCACCAGCGGACGCTGGTTGATGCAGGTTGACTGGTTCGAGCGTTCGAACTTCTGCAGGCGGTAGATATCGACGCCCGACTGGCCCGGTTCGATATCGCCCGAGGCGCGGATCACGATGCGGGTGGCGTCGACCTGGTCGACGATCCCGCCGCGCAGGGCAGCAATCGCGGCGCCAGAATCGCGGGCCACGGTTTCTTCCATGCCGGTGCCGACAAACGGCGCTTCGGCGCGCACCAGCGGCACGGCCTGACGCTGCATGTTCGAGCCCATCAGCGCGCGGTTGGCGTCATCGTTTTCCAGGAACGGAATGAGCGAGGCGGCAACCGAGACGAGCTGCTTGGGGCTGACGTCCATCAGCGTGATGTGTTCACGCGGAGCCATCACGAATTCGCCGTTCTGGCGCGCCGAGACCAGCTCTTCGACGAACGAGCCGTCATCGTTGGTTTCGGCCGAAGCCTGCGCCACCGTGTGCTTCTGCTCTTCCATCGCCGACAGGTAGACCACGTCGCCCGTGACCTTGCCGTCGATGACCTTGCGGTAAGGGGTTTCGATGAAACCGTACTTGTTGACGCGGGCGAAGGTCGACAGCGAGTTGATCAGGCCGATGTTCGGGCCTTCCGGCGTTTCGATCGGGCAGATCCGGCCATAGTGGGTCGGGTGAACGTCGCGGACTTCAAAGCCGGCGCGCTCGCGGGTCAGGCCGCCCGGCCCGAGCGCCGAGACGCGGCGCTTGTGAGTGACTTCCGAGAGCGGGTTGGTCTGGTCCATGAACTGCGAGAGCTGCGAGGAACCGAAGAACTCGCGCACGGCGGCCACGGCCGGCTTGGCGTTGATCAGGTCGTTCGGCATGACGGTCGAGACATCGACCGAGCTCATGCGTTCCTTGACCGCGCGTTCCATGCGCAGCAGGCCGACGCGGTACTGGTTCTCCAGCAGTTCGCCAACCGAACGGACACGGCGGTTGCCGAGGTTGTCGATGTCGTCGACATCGCCCTTGCCGTCCTTCAGGTTCACCAGTTCCTTGACCACGGCGAGGATGTCCTCGGTGCGCAGGGTGGTGACGGTGTCTTCGGCATCGAGGCTGAGGCGCATGTTGAGCTTCACGCGGCCCACGGCCGAGAGGTCATAGCGGTCGGAATCGAAGAACAGGCCTTCAAACAGCGCTTCGGCGGTTTCGCGCGTCGGCGGTTCGCCCGGGCGCATCACGCGGTAGATGTCGGCCAGCGCGTGATCGCGGTCAGGGGCCTTGTCGGCCTTCAGCGTGTTGCGGATCCAGGGACCGGTGTTGACGTGATCAACATCGAGCAGTTCGATCTGGTCGATCCCGACCTTGTCGAGTGCATCGAGGTTTTCCGGCGACACTTCATCGCCGGATTCGATGTAGATGCGGCCCGTGGTCTCGTCGATCAGGTCACGCGCCGAATAGCGGCCGAAGACTTCCTCGGTCGGGATCAGCAATTCGGCCAGGCCGTCCTTTTCCGCCTTGTTGGCGGCGCGGGGGCTGATCTTGGTGCCGGCCGGGAAGATCACTTCGCCCGACCTGGCATCGACGATGTCGAAGGCCGGCTTCGACCCGCGCCACTGTTCGGGCACGTAAGGCAGGCGCCAGCCGCCTTCACCGCGCTTCCAGACGACGGTCTGGTAGAAGTGGCTGAGGATGTCTTCGTCGCCCAGGCCCAGCGCGTGCAGCAGCGCGGTGACCGGCAGCTTGCGCTTGCGGTCGATCCGGACGTTGACGATGTCCTTGGCGTCGAATTCGAAATCGAGCCACGAACCACGGTAAGGGATCACGCGGGCAGCGAAGAGGAACTTGCCCGACGAATGGGTCTTGCCGCGGTCATGATCGAACAGCACGCCCGGCGAACGGTGCATCTGCGAAACGATCACGCGCTCGGTGCCATTGATGATGAAGGTGCCGTTCTCGGTCATGAGCGGCATGTCGCCCATGTAGACGTCCTGCTCCTTGATATCGAGGACCGAACGGGTTTCGGTTTCGGCATCGACCTCGAACACGATCAGGCGCAGCGTGACCTTCATCGGGGCGGCATAGGTGATCCCGCGCTGACGGCACTCAGTGGTGTCGTACTTCGGATCCTCCAGCTCGTAGTGCACGAAGTCCAGTTCGCTGGTCCCGGCGAAGTCACGGACCGGGAAGACCGAGCGCAGGGTCTTTTCGAGGCCGGAGATATAGCCGGTGGCCGGATCGGAGCGCAGGAACTGCTCGTACGATTCGCGCTGAACCTCGATCAGGTTCGGCATCTGCACCACTTCGTGGATGTCGCCGAAGATCTTGCGGATCCGCTTCTTGGCCGAAGCACCGGCCGGGCCGGTCTGGAGGAGGGCCTTTTTCGCCATGGGAGGGGTCTTGCCTCTTCTATATGCCGGAAAGTTCCGGCGAAAACTGTGCCACGCGACGGAGCTGGCATCCCGTGCAACGCGAAAAGGCCGCATGGCAAACGCCCCAAAATCGGAGCGGCCCGCAGCCTTTGCGTCGACGTGAAAACCCGGTGCTTCCTTCCTGTGGGCGATCCCCGCGCATGGACCGTCCTTGCTCGAAGCGCCGAGCGAAAGCGGCCTATAGGCGCGGAAAACTGCCGAGTCAAACCAGCCAGCGGCCAAATGTCGCGGAATTCCGCCATTTCCGCGAAACGATAAGGTGCATATTGTTTTTCGATATTATCGTTTGACAATATGCCCGACTCGCCTTATTGAATATCAATATTGGATATATCGGAGAACGATGATGACCCCCGCCAAGACCCCTGTAGCCCTGATGCTGGCCCTCACGATGATGGCCTCGCTCTGGATCCCCACCCTGACCGTCCCGGCCGCTGCCCAGGCTGCCACGGTGACCCTCCCGGCGCTGGCCTGAGCCAGCCGGACAACGAAGGAAACCGACCCCATGAACCTCAATCTCGCCACCCGCATCTCGACCGCCGCCATGGCCGTGTTCGTTGTCCTGACCACCTGGCAGGCAACGCTGGCCATGCCGGGCATCGCCTGATCCCCTTCGCACGCCTGACAGGAGAACCATGCCATGAGTTCCAAACCCCGTGATCCGCTGCTCGCCGCAGCCAAGGTGATCATCGTCCTGGCCCAGATCGTGATGATCTTCGGCATTGTCATGCTGGGTATCGGCATTGGCGCCTTGTTCACCGTCGGCCGCGCCGAAGTGGCGCACGAAATCGCTGCGGCAGGCGCTCCCGCCGTGACAGTCTGGTTCATCGTTGCGGCCATGCTGGTCGGCGCGGTGCTGCTGTTCCTGGCCCTGCGCTTCTTCAAGGAGCTGCTGGGTATCATCAATTCGGTCGGCGAGGGCGATCCGTTCCACCCCGACAATGCTGGCCGACTGAGCCGGATGGGCTGGATCATGGTGATTGCCCAGGTCGCGGTCATGCCCTTGGCCGGCATCGCCACCTGGCTTGCTCCGTTCCTGGACAAGGTGGACCGGCAGATGGAGATCGATGGCGGCCTCGACGGTGGATCGATCCTGCTCACCTTGATCCTGTTCATCCTGGCCCGCGTGTTCCGCGAAGGCGCCCGGATGCGCGCCGACCTGGAAGGAACCGTGTGATGGCCCCATCCCCCGAAGACCGCAGCGGAGACCGCATCGTGATCAAGCTCGACGAGTTGCTCCACCAGCGCCGCATGACCCTGACCGACCTGGCACAGCGGATCGACATCACCCTTGCCAACCTCTCGATCCTCAAGACCGGCAAGGCCAAGGCGATCCGCTTCTCGACCCTCGAAGCGATTTGCGAGGTACTCGAATGCCAGCCCGGAGACCTGATTACCTATCAGCCGGATTGAGCGGGCCGGCCAGGCCAAGCAGGTCGCAGCGGCGATCTGCGCACCAACCAAAACCGAAAGGGCGGCACCTCCCCCCGGAAGCGCCGCCCCTTCTTCTTGTCTCCGAATGGAGCGTGACGTTCAGTAGATGCCGGGGATCAGCCGCCAGCGGGTCTGCTGCATATAGTCGCGGTAGTCGGGATCCTGGCCCAGCAGGGCTTCCTCGGCATCGATCCGCAGGATCTGCGCCCACCAGCCGATCGCATAGATCGCCAGGTTCACCAGGCTGGGCATGACCAGCAGGATGCCGATGTGCGTGAACAGGTAGCCGGCATAGATCGGGTGCCGGACAAAGCGGTACATCCCGTCACGCTTGATCCCGCGATTGGCCGGGGCAATCCCGAAGCTGCGGCGCAGGAACAGCTTGCCGGAAATCTGGATGGCGTTGCCGAACAGGACCAGCGCGACGGCCACTGGCGTTACGGCCGGCCACAGTCCCTCCGAAGGGATGACCAGCAGCGGCGCATAAGTGGCGGTGGCGGCCAGCAGCCAATCGCCGAGCCGCATCGAGATCCGCTCGGTCGGGCGGCGGAACAGCACGAACAGGGCAATGCTGGTTTCCGCGATCAGCACCAGCGGGGCCATCGGGTTGGGCGATTGCAGCACCCGCCAGACCAGCAGCGTCCACAGCGCCAGGATGGTGACCTGTTCAAGCCGGTCGAGCCGGCGCGGGGTCAGCCAGGCCGGCGGGCCCTTGGGCGCGGCGATCGACGGAGTTTCTGGTGCTGCGGCCACAGAGCTGATTCCTTCTCGGCCCGATCCGGGCACTCGTAGGTATGGCAGTCGCACAACATGGTTAAGGTTCGCTTAGCGCAGGCCCATCAGGCTGGCGCGGGAACCGCCGGTCGCTTCACGTTCGCCCCGGCCCGCCAGCCAAGCCAGGTGACGAGCACTCCGGCAGCCATTCCGGTGCCGACGGTCAGCGCCATGGGTATCTGCGCATAGACGCCGAACCACTGGTCAAGCAGCGGCACGCTGGGCGCAAACCACATCACCACCCCCTGCGCCGCCGTAAACCCGGCGGCCACCAGCCAGGGCGCCCCATGCTTGCGGTTCGTAAAGTAGAGCGCCAGGGCAAAGGCCGTGGCGATCAGGTCCGAGATCAGGATGGTATCGAGCACTTCCTGCGGCCCCGTGCTGCCGATCACGTTCAGCAAGGGCAGATATTCGGGCAGGACCCGCGAGAACGGCGATTCGAACAGGATGATCGGGCTGGCGAGCATATAGCCCGCGTGCAGCCGGACATTGCGGCGATGCTTGAGCGCCAGGTAGAACAGCGTGAGATAGGCCGCGATCGCCATGAGCGTGCCGATCCCGAACGATGGCGTGTTGTGGATGGCAAAGGGGCTGGCCGCAGCGGCATAGGCCCGGGCCGAAACATCGGCGATCATCATGAAGCCCGCCATCAGAACCGGGAACAGCGCAAAGCTGGCCAGCCCCAGCTGCCGGTGCAGGGCATTGTGGCGGCGCTGGATCGCAACCTGCTGGACGATCAGCAGGATCAGCCAGGTCGACGACGTGAGCGCATGGACGTGGAACGCGGTCGGCACATTGCCGATCGGCGCCCAGTAGCTGGCCCAGAAGCCCAGCAGCACGGTCAACAGAACGAGGCCCACGAAATAAGGCGCATGACGATAAGGCATCGGACAGTCTCCCCCCTGTCGATGCGACCCGGCGGGAGCGTAACACAGCTTGGGGCGCTGAGCTAATCTGGCTGAATTGCTTGACTCGCGCGCCAATCCGGCTAATGGCCCGCCCCGACCGCAGCCTTCGGGCCGCGCGTCATCCGTCCGAGACCGCTGCTGGAGGCTTCCTCCTTAATTCGCAGCCTAGACGGGGACAGAGATATTCCGGCAGCCATATGGCTGCGCGGCCGTGCCGTTTCACGAACCGGTACACCTCCTTCCCCATCACGGACTCGCCCGTGCCGGTTTGCCGGCATGGACAACGTAGCCGATCGTCCGGGTCTTCCGGCCGATCATTTGTGCCGCCGCACGGCTTGTCCGTGCGGTAACACGTGAAGGAGTAAGCATGGATCGTTCGCAGAAAGCCGACGCGGTCGCAGCGCTGAACGCAACCTTCAACGAGGTTGGCGTGGTGGTAGTCACCCGCAACCGTGGCATGACCGTGGCCCAGACCACGGCCCTGCGCGTGAAGATGCGGGATGGCGGTGCATCGTTCAAGGTTTCCAAGAACAGTCTTGCCAAGCTTGCCATCGCAGACACCGACTATGCCGGGATTGGTGAATTGCTCACCGGTCCGGTGGCCCTGGGGACTTCGGTCGATCCAGTTGCCGCGGCAAAGATCGTGGTCGAGTTCGCCAAGACCAACGACAAGTTGGAAATCGTTGGCGGGGCGATGGGTTCGCAGGTCCTCGACGAAGCTGGGATCCGGGCACTCGCCTCGATGCCGTCGCTCGACGAACTGCGCGCCAAGCTTATCGGCCTGGTCCAGGCACCGGCGACCAAGATCGCTCAGGTTGTCACGGCCCCGGCAGGCAAGCTGGCTCGCGTCTTTGGCGCCTACGCCGCCAAGGAAGCCGCATAAGACTGATCAAACGTTTTGCCGGACAGACACTTCAAACCGAAGGGTCCGGCAGCCATCAAATTTGTGGAGTGAAACATCATGGCCGATATCGCCAAGCTCGTTGAAGAACTTTCGAAGCTGACCGTCCTGGAAGCTGCTGACCTCGCCAAGGCTCTGGAAGAAGCCTGGGGCGTTTCGGCTGCTGCCGCCGTTGCCGTGGCTGCTGCCCCGGCCGCTGCTGCTGAAGCGGTTGAAGAAAAGACCGAATTCGACGTCATCCTGACCGGCGACGGCGGCAACAAGATCGCCGTCATCAAGGAAGTCCGCGCGATCACCGCACTGGGCCTGACCGAAGCCAAGGCGCTGGTGGAAGCCGCTCCGAAGGCGATCAAGGAAGGCGTCAACAAGGCCGAAGCCGAAGAGATCAAGGCGAAGATCACCGCTGCCGGTGGTACCGTCGAAGTCAAGTAAGCTCTGCTTGCAGTTTTGCGGGTGTCTTGAAGCACTCGCAGATGGAAGGGCGGTCCCTCGGGGCCGCCCTTTTCCGTTCCCGCGCTGCCCGGGCCTGCCGGCCTACTTCAGCGTCTTCATGTAAGCGATGATCTCGGCCCGCTTGGCCGGATCGCTCATCCCGGCGAAGGACATCTTGGTGCCGGGGACCATTTTCATCGGCCCTGCCAGCCACTGGTCGAGCGTGGCATCATCCCAGGTCAGGCCCGAAGCCTTGAGCTTTTCGGAAAAGACAAAACCCGGGATGTCGCCGGCCTTGGTGCCATAGACGCCGTGCAGGCTGGGCCCGATCCCGTGCTGGCCAGGTTCGACCGAATGGCAGGCGGCGCACTGGGCATAGGCGGCGGGCTTGCCGTCCGCCGCGGCGACTGCGGTTGCCGGGGCAGAACCGGACCCCGTATCGGCGGCCGGAGCCTCATCCTGCTTGGCCCCGCCGCATCCGGCCAGCGCCAATGCCAGGGCCATCGTTCCGGCCAGCTTGAAATCAGTGCGCATCTTTGTCGTCTCCTTGCCCGCAGGCCACGTAACTCGCGTGGGGGTGACATATCGCCATGGCCGCCGCACCGGTAGTGCCCGCATGGCATTATCCGTTGCGTGGGAATTCGCGCAAGCCGGCCGGGCCAGAAAGCACTTGGCCGCTGCAATCCCGCCGCCTATCCGGACCGACCGATGACGCAGGACCGCACCCTTTCCCCCTGGCGCACCGAACTGGGCGCAACGCTGCGGCTGGCGGTGCCGCTGGCGGCGGCCAACCTGCTACAGATGCTGGTCTATGCGATCGACGTGATCTTCGTCGCGCGGCTGGGCGAGGAAGCGCTCGCCGCCGCTTCGCTCGCCACCACGCTGTTCGGGCTGATGATGTGGTGCTTCTCGGGCCTGACCGGGGCCTGCGCACCGCTGATCGCGGCTGAACTCGGCCGCCGCCGCCACGCGGTGCGCGAGGTGCGCCGGACCGTCCGGATGGCGCTGTGGCTGGCGGTCCTGTGCGGCCTCGCTGGCATGGCGGTCTGCCTGTGGGGTGAGGAATTGCTGCTGCTTTCCGGCCAGGATCCGGAAGTCTCGCGCCTGGCCGGCCAATTCCTGGCGATCCTGCTGTGGGCCATGGTGCCCAATGTCATGGCAACGGTGCTGCGCAATTTCGTCTCGGCGCTGGGCCGCCCGATCTTTGCGACCGCGATCACCGGTCTGGCGATCGTGGTCAACGCGGTCGGCAACTACGTGTTCGTTTTCGGCCACTTCGGCGCGCCAGCGCTGGGGCTGGACGGCTCGGCTATCTCGAGCGTGATCACGGCCTTTGCCATGCTGGGGGCCTATGTGCTGGCCATCCAGAGCGACCAGCGGCTGCGCCGCTACCACCTGCTGGGCCGCTGGTGGCGGGCCGAGTGGCAGCGTTTCCGCGATGTCGCCCGGATCGGCACGCCGATCGCGCTGATCATCCTGGCCGAGGGCGGGCTGTTCTCCAGCGCCGCCTTCCTGATGGGGCGGATCGGCCAGGCGGAACTGGCTGGGCATACGGTAGCGCTGCAGGTTGCCGCGCTCGCCTTCCAGATTCCCTTCGGGATCGGCCAGGCCGCGACGATCCGCGTCGGCTATCATTTCGGCGCGGGCGACCGCGTGGCGATCGGCGGGGCCGGCAAGGCGGCGCTGATCCTGGCGATGGGCTACATGATCGTGCCCGCGGCGGTGATGATCCTGGCGCCGCTCGCCGTGCTGCAGCTCTATGTCGATCCGGCCGATCCCGCCAATGCCGCGATGGTCGGCCACGCGGTCGGCTTCCTGGCGATTGCCGCCGCCTTCCAACTGTTCGACGGGATCCAGGCCGTGCTGGCCGGGGCGCTGCGTGGCCTTCAGGACACCCGCATGCCGATGCAGCTGGCGCTGTTCGGCTACTGGCTGGTCGGCTTTGCCACTTCGCTTGGCCTGGGCCTGTTCACCCCGCTCGCCGGGACCGGGGTATGGCTCGGCCTGGCGGTGGGCCTGGTGGTGGTCTCCATGCTGCTCGGCTGGCGCTGGCTGCGGCGCGACGCACTGGGCCTGCTGCCGCACTGACCCGATTCAATTCGCGCAACTTTTTCCATGGCCGCCGGGGTTGACGACTCTCCGGCCCCCACCCATATGCGCCTCGCTGGCACTCACCCCTGGAGAGTGCCAATTGACATCGTATCAACGAAAAAAGGGAGTATCCCATGGCATTCCGTCCGCTGCACGACCGTGTGCTCGTGCGCCGCGTAGAGGCTGAAGAAAAGACCGCCGGCGGCATCATCATCCCCGACAGCGCCAAGGAAAAGCCGGCCGAGGGCGAAGTTGTCGCCGTTGGCGCCGGCACCAAGGCCGAAGACGGCAAGGTTACCCCGCTGGACGTCAAGGCCGGCGATCGCGTGCTGTTCGGCAAGTGGTCGGGCACCGAGGTCAAGCTCGATGGCGAAGACCTGCTGATCATGAAGGAATCGGACATCCTCGGCATCATCGGCTGAGCGGCCTCCTGAACTTTCACATCCCAGAATTTCGAAGGAACTGAACAATGGCTGCCAAGGACGTAAAATTCGGCCGCGACGCGCGTGAGCGCATTCTCGCCGGCGTCGACATCCTCGCCAACGCGGTAAAGGTGACCCTGGGTCCCAAGGGCCGCAACGTCGTGATCGACAAGAGCTTCGGCGCACCCCGCATCACCAAGGACGGCGTTACCGTTGCCAAGGAAATCGAACTGAAGGACAAGTTCGAAAACATGGGCGCGCAGATGCTGCGCGAAGTCGCCAGCAAGACCAACGACCAGGCCGGTGACGGCACCACCACCGCCACCGTGCTGGCCCAGGCGATCGTGCGCGAAGGCATGACCTCGGTCGCCGCCGGCATGAACCCGATGGATCTCAAGCGCGGGATCGATCTGGCCGTGACCAAGGTTGTCGAAGACCTCGTCAAGCGTTCGAAGCCGGTCTCGGGTTCGGCTGAAATCGCCCAGGTCGGGATCATCTCGGCCAATGGCGACACCGAAGTCGGCAACAAGATCGCTGAAGCGATGGAAAAGGTCGGCAAGGAAGGCGTGATCACCGTGGAAGAGGCCAAGGGCCTCGAATTCGAACTTGATGTCGTCGAAGGCATGCAGTTCGACCGCGGTTACCTCTCGCCCTACTTCATCACCAACCCCGACAAGATGACCGTCGAGCTGGATAACCCCTACATCCTGATCCACGAAAAGAAGCTGTCGTCGCTCCAGGCGATGCTGCCGATCCTCGAGGCCGTGGTGCAGTCGGGCCGTCCGCTGCTGATCATCGCCGAAGACATCGAAGGCGAAGCCCTGGCCACCCTGGTGGTCAACAAGCTGCGCGGCGGCCTGAAGATCGCTGCCGTCAAGGCACCGGGCTTCGGCGATCGCCGCAAGGCGATGCTGCAGGACATCGCGATCCTGACCAAGGGCGAGATGATCAGCGAAGACCTGGGCATCAAGCTTGAATCGGTCACGCTCGGCATGCTCGGCCAGGCCAAGCGCGTCTCGATCGACAAGGACAACACCACGATCGTCGATGGTGCCGGTTCGGCTGAAGAGATCAAGGCCCGCGTCGAGCAGATCCGCGCCCAGATCGAAGTCACCAGCAGCGATTACGACAAGGAAAAGCTGCAGGAACGTCTGGCCAAGCTGGCCGGCGGTGTGGCCGTGATCAAGGTCGGCGGCGCTTCGGAAGTCGAAGTCAAGGAGCGCAAGGACCGCGTCGACGACGCCCTCCACGCGACCCGCGCTGCGGTTGAAGAAGGCATCGTCCCTGGCGGCGGTACCGCGCTGCTCTATGCCACCAAGGCTCTGGCCGGCATGAAGGGCGCCAACGACGATCAGACCAAGGGCATCGACATCGTGCGCCGCGCGATCACTGCCCCGGTCAAGCAGATCGCCACCAACGCGGGCCATGACGGCGCCGTGGTTTCGGGCAACCTCCTGCGCGAGGACGACGAAACCCAGGGCTTCAATGCCGCGACCGACACCTACGAAAACCTCGTCGCCGCCGGCGTGATCGACCCGACCAAGGTCGTGCGCACCGCGCTGCAGGATGCGGCTTCGGTCGCCGGCCTGCTGATCACCACCGAAGCGGCGATCAGCGACAAGCCTGAAGACAAGCCGGCCATGGGCGGAATGCCCGGCGGCGGCATGGGCGGCATGGGCGGCATGGACTTCTAAGTCCGGCTATCCAGCCAAGGCACAAGCAGGGGCCGGAAGGAGCAATCCTTCCGGCCCTTTTGCTTGGGTTCAAGCGG
>JBEGOD010000146.1:0-5408 GCA_041182185.1 Pseudomonadota bacterium | reverse complement strand
CCCGGCCTCGCGCTCCTGCAATTCGCGCTGGCGCTCGATCCGGTCGATCGTTGCACCGATCATCTCAAGCTGGAGCCGCCCGGCCTCGCGGTCTTCGGCATCGGCCACGTCATCGAGCCGGGTCAGGCCTTCGATCGCCAGGGTTCCGGCAATGCCGCCATCGCTGCCTGGTGCCGGGATTGGCAGACCCTCGCCAACGTTCATCCGCACGGCACCGCCACGCCGGCCGAGGAAGTATCCGAGCCGGTCGGCGCAGCCTTGCAGGATCGCTTCGAGCGTTCCGGCCTCGGCCATGGCGAGCTGGCGGCCATTGGTGGAGAGCAGGCGCAACCGCGCGGCCCGCGCCTCGGCCGCGCGATAAAGCTCGCGCAGTTCGGCGACGGTTTCGACCTCGGGGGCCAGGACCGGGTTCGGGCGCTGCATCGGACCTCTCTAAGGCCTGCGGACAAAAGTGCATAGGCCATCCGGCCTAGGCCGTGCGGCCCGCCATGCGGCCAATTCCGTCAAGGTGTTCCTGCGCCTAGTTATGGCGGGACGAATGGCGAGACCGGCCCGGCCGGACGCCAGACGATCGGTTTCTTATGGTTCGTTTATCAGGAGTACCCGCAATGAAGAGCTTCAAGATCCGTAGCATGGCCCTGGCCGCGCTGCTTCCGCTGGCGGCGATCGCCACCCCTGCCGTTGCCCACGATCACGCGGCGCCCAAGGCTGCCACGCTTTATGCGCCGATTACCCAGGGTGAAGTCGAAGCCGCCCAGCAGGCCTGGGGCAATGCCCTGGTTGCGATCTCGACCGAATACGACACGAACGGCTTTGCCGCTGCCAAGACCCTGGCCGGCCAGGTTCTCGACGGCGCCTATGGCTATGGCATGGGCCCGGTGCTGTTCAAGCCGACCCTGACCGTCGCGCCGCAGACCTTCCGCACCAGCCGTGACGGCGCGCTCGCCTACTTCGTTGGCGGCGACAAGGCCTACCCGACCGACACCGGCTTTGCCCTGAAGGGCTGGCGCAAGTTCCAGATCGACAACGCTGGCATCGTCATCACCGGCAATTCGGCGATCTCGATGGGCAATGTCACGCTGTGGGATGCCAAGGGCAACATGACCAAGGTTGACAAGACCTGGGCCTGGGCTCGCGGCGCCGATGGCGGCCTGAAGATCGTGCTTCATCACTCTTCGCTGCCGTACTCGGCCAAGTAGGCGAAGGGTCGCGGGCAGGCGGCTGTCGATCCCTATCCCGGCAGCCGCCTGTTTCCGCCACCATACCCGACCGGACGCAGACCCGGCGGCTTTCATCTCTGTCCCTCCCAATTGCGAGACACCCCAACATGACCACGCGCATTGCCGCGGCCCTTGCGGCTGCCAGCACTCTTGCCCTGTCCGCCCCGGCCTATGCCGGCAATTCGGAAGGCAAGCTCCAGATCAAGGCTTTCGCCACCGGCGTCCTGCCCTCGGGCGAAATCACCGATGTTCTTGTCAACCGCGTCGGCGCTCCGGCCGCCAGCGACAGCGAAGCCAGCAACTCGGTCGTCCCGACGATTGCGGTCGAATACTTCTTCTCGCCAAACTTCTCGGTCGAGACGATCTGCTGCGTCACCCCGCATGACGTGACCGGCAAGGGGCCGCTGGCCGGCGCGGCGCTGGTCAACGATGCGATCATCCTGCCCGCCACGATCACGCTGAAGTACCACTTCGACCTGGGCGGGATTAAGCCCTACATCGGCGCCGGTCCGACCCGCTTCTTCATCTTCAGTGAAGGCGTTGGCGCCAGTGCCGCTGCGCTGGGCGCGACCCGTGTCGACCTGTCGGACAGCTTCGGTGTGGCCGTTCAGGCCGGGGTTGACGTTCCGCTCAACGACAAGGGCCTGGGCTTCAGCCTTGATGCCAAGCGCTACTTCGTCGGCACCACCGCCAGCTTCTTTGCCGGCAACACCCTGGCGCTCCAGACCAAGCACAAGCTGGATCCGTGGGTTGTGAGCGGCGGCCTGAGCTACCGCTTCTGACAAACTTGACTTAGCCGGGGCACTTGTTCCGGCCTGGTTCTCCCTCTGACCGGGGTGGCTTCGGCCATCCCGGTCTTCCTGCATTGGCCCTGCATACGTTTTCCCGGCCATCAACGGGTTGCCGCGCGAGAAAGCGGTCACTACGCCAGCCTCGCCGTAGCGGATTGAATCCGGTACCCTGCGGTGCGTTTGGCGCAATATCGTGACCGGAGGGAGGCGCAGAACCATGAACCGCGGATCGGATAGCCTACTGCTGTTCGGCGCGACCGGGGATCTGGCGCAGCGCATGCTGCTCCCCTCGCTCTGCGCGCTCCATGCCGACAAGCTGGTGGCCGAGGATCTGCGGATCATCGGTACAGCCCGCCAGGACATGGACGATGCCAGTTATCGCAACTTCGCGCGGGCCGCGCTGGAGAAGTTCCTGCCGGCCGAGCGCCGCGGCGGGATGGGCACCTTCCTCAACCGCCTGCATTACCAGCCGCTCGATGCGACCGACCAGGCCGGCTATGCCGCGCTCGCGCAAAAGGTCGGCCCGGTTGAAGAGGGCCTGGCGATCTTCCTGTCGACTGCGCCCGCGCTGTTCGAGCCGACCATTGCCGGCCTGGCCGCCTCTGGCCTCGCCAGCGAAAAGGCGCGGATCGGCCTGGAAAAGCCGCTGGGCACCGATCTGGAGACCAGCCGCCAGATCAACGATGCGGTCGCCAGCGCCTTCCGCGAAGAGCAGATCTTCCGGATCGACCACTACCTGGGCAAGGAAACGGTCCAGAACCTGCTGGCGCTGCGCTTTGCCAATATCCTGTTCGAACCGCTGTGGAACGCGGCCCATATCGATCATGTCCAGATCACCGTGGCCGAAACGGTCGGCCTTGAAGGCCGCGTCGGTTTCTATGACGGCGCCGGGGCGCTGCGCGACATGGTGCAGAACCACATGCTCCAGCTGCTGGCGCTGGTGGCGATGGAGCCGCCGAGCAGCTTCGATGCCACTGCCGTGCGCGACGAGAAGGTCAAGGTGCTGCGCTCGCTCCGCCTGGTTGGCCCCGAAGAGACGGTCACCGGCCAGTACCGCGCCGGGGCAATCGGCGGCCAGGCCGTGCCGGGTTACGACGATGAGCTGGGCAAGGATTCCGGCACCGAGACCTTCGTGGCGATCAAGGCCCACCTCGATAACTGGCGCTGGAAAGGCGTGCCGTTCTACCTGCGCACCGGCAAGCGGATGCCGACCCGCAAGACCGAGATCGTCGTCCAGTTCCGCCGTGTGCCCCACTCGATCTTCGCCGGAAAAGGCGCGCGCAGCGAGCCCAACCGGCTGGTGATCGGGATCCAGCCGGAAGAAAACATCACCCTTTCGCTGATGGCCAAGGTCCCCGGGCTGGACCGCGAAGGACTGCGACTGCGCGAAGTGCCGCTCGACATCCGCATGCAGGATGCCTTTGCCGGGCCGACCAAGCGGATCGCCTATGAGCGCCTGCTGCTTGACCTGATCGAGGGCGACCAGACCCTGTTCGTCCGCCGCGACGAAGTGGAGGCGCAATGGGACTGGATCGATGCGATCCGCGCTTCATGGGCGGAACATGGCGTCAGCCCCAAGAATTATACGGCCGGGACCTGGGGGCCATCGGCCGCAATCGCGCTGACCGAGCGCGACGGAGTACATTGGCATGAGTAAGCTTCATCCCGCGATCGAGCGCGTCACCGCGCGGATCATCGAAAGGTCGGCGCCTGGCCGCCGCCGCTATCTCGAACTGATGGACCGCGAGGCGGAGCGGTTTCCGAACCGCACCGCGCTGTCCTGTTCGAACCTGGCCCACGGCTTTGCTGCGGCGTTGGAGGACAAGGGCGCGATCAAGAGCGGGCGTGGGGCCAACCTGGCGATCGTTACCGCCTATAACGACATGCTTTCGGCGCATCAGCCCTATGGCCGCTATCCTGAAGCAATGAAGCTCTATGCCCGCGAAGTTGGCGCAACCGCGCAGGTTGCCGGCGGGGTGCCGGCGATGTGCGATGGCGTGACCCAGGGCCAGGACGGTATGGAGCTGTCGCTGTTCAGCCGCGATGTGATCGCGCTGAGCACGGCTGTCGCGATGAGCCACGCGATGTTCGATGGCATGGCGATCCTGGGGATCTGCGACAAGATCGTGCCCGGCCAGGTGATCGGCGCGCTGCGCTTTGGCTATCTGCCCGCGGTGTTCGTGCCGTCGGGGCCGATGCCTTCGGGCCTGGCCAACAAGGAAAAGCAGAAGGTCCGCCAGCTCTATGCCGAAGGCAAGGCGACCCGCGCCGACCTGCTCGAAAGCGAAAGCGCCAGCTATCATTCGCCCGGTACCTGCACCTTCTATGGCACGGCCAATTCCAACCAGATGATGATGGAGCTGATGGGGCTGCACGTCCCCGGCTCGGCCTTTGTCCCGCCCAATACCCCACTGCGCTCTGCCCTGACCCGCAAGGCCGTGCACCGCCTGGCCGAGATCGGCCGCGAGGGCGGGGATTACCGTCCGATGGCGCGGGTGGTGGATGAGCAAGCGATCGTCAACGCCTGCGTTGGCCTGCTCGCCACGGGCGGCTCGACCAATCACGCGCTGCACCTGCCAGCCATGGCTCGCGCCGCCGGGATCCGGCTCGACTGGCAGGATCTGGATGAGCTCTCCGCCGCCGTGCCGCTGATTGCCCGGGTCTATCCCAATGGCGCGGCCGACGTGAACCACTTCCACGCCGCCGGCGGGATGGGCTTTGTCGTGCGCGAGCTGCTCGATGCCGGGCTGATCCATGGCGACGTGTTGACCGTGGCCGAGGGCGGGATGGCCGCCTATGCCGACGAGCCGGTGCTGGAAGGCGAGGCGCTGACCTGGCGCCCGACGCCCGCAGCCAGCGGCGACGAAGCGATCCTCGCGCCGGTCACCGCGCCGTTCCAGCCGGACGGGGGCATGCGCCTGGTCACCGGCAACCTCGGGCGCGGGACCTTCAAGACCTCTGCCGTCGATCCATCGCGCTATACGATCGAGGCGCCGGCCCGCGTGTTCGACAGCCAGGAAGGCGTCCAGGCTGCGTTCAAGGCGGGTGAGCTTGACCGCGACGTGATCGTGGTGGTGCGGTTCCAGGGCCCGCGCGCCAATGGCATGCCCGAACTGCACAAGCTGACCCCGCCGCTTGGCGTGCTGCAGGACAAGGGCTTCCGCGTTGCGCTGGTCACCGATGGCCGGATGAGTGGTGCTTCGGGCAAGGTTCCCGCCGCGATCCACGTAACCCCCGAGGCGCTCGGCGGCGGCCCGCTGGCGCTGGTCCAGGATGGCGACGTGATCCGGCTGTGCGGTCACGATGGCAGTCTCGAAGTGCTGGCCGATCTGTCCACCCGCCAGCCTGCCAGCGCTCCGGCCGAGGCCATGGGCATGGGCCGCGAGCTGTTCGGGAT
>JBEGOD010000145.1:0-6631 GCA_041182185.1 Pseudomonadota bacterium | reverse complement strand
GGTGTCCATCTGCTCGGCCGTGCCGACTGTGATGCGCAGCGCGTGGCCCAGGCCCTGGTTGGGCAGCCAGCGGACGATATAGCCGCGCTCCGCCAGACCGTTGTAAGCCGCCTCGGCGCTCAGCGCGCCTTCGAACAGCACCAGCACGAAATTGGCCTCGCTCGGCACGGCGCGCAGGCCATGATTGCCCATGGCCTCGATCGCGGCGTTGAAGCGGGCGCGCTCCATGCGGTTGTGCTCGCGCGAGGCGGTGACGAAGGCCTGATCGGCGACGGCAGCCAGCGCCATGGCCTGGCCGCTATTGGTCACGTTAAACGGCCCGCGAATGCGGTTGAGCGTGTCGATCAGTCCCGGCGCGCCGGTCGCCCAGCCAATCCGCTCACCCGCCAGGCCATAGATCTTGGAGAAGGTGCGGGTGACCAGCACGTTGGCGTGCGCGGCGGCGAGCGCCAGGCCATGATCGTCCTGCTCCGGCGTCAGGTACTCGGCATAGGCCTGGTCGAGCACGAACAGCACGTCGGCGGGCAGGGCGGCATGGAGCCGCGCCACTTCGGAGGCCGGCATGTAAGTCCCTGTCGGGTTGTTCGGGTTAGCCAGGAACACCACGCGGGTCCGCTCGGTCACCGCCGCCAGCAGGGCATCGACATCGCTGCCGTAATCCTTGTCCGGTGCCTCGACCGGCACCGCCCCGCAGCGCCGCGCGGCAATATCGTAGACCGCGAAGCTGAAGCGCGAAAACAGCACTTCGTCGCCCTGGCCGGCATAGCCCTGGGCGGCGAGGTTCAGCAGCTCGTCCGAACCGGTGCCCAGCACGATCCGCGCCGGATCGATCCCGTGCAGTGTGCCCAGCGCCGCGCGCAGATCGCTGCTGCCGGGATCGGGATAGAGGCTTGGCACCTGCGCATCGGCCCGCGCCGCCAAGGCTGCCGCGCTGGTGCCCCGCGGATTTTCGTTGGCTGACAGCTTGACCAGTGGCTTGCCGTCCGCGCCGGCGGCCTTGCCGGGGACATAGGCATGGATGGCATTGATCCAGGGCTTGGGCAAAGGTCGGGGCGCAGGGGCTTCGGTCATGATGGCGAGGCCCTTAGCAGGCTTGCGGGCAATTGACAGCCCGCCCCCCAATTCTCGCGCGAAGCGGGAGGATTGTTGACTTGCATAAAAGCCTCGCCCAATCCCGCGCCCATGGCAGACGCCGAAGCCCTTCTTGCCCAAAGCCACGTGCTCGATGTGGCGCAGCCGCTGGCCCTTGATGGCGGGCAGCAGCTGGATGGCGTGCGGATTGCCTATGAGACTTACGGCAGGCTCAATGCCGACAAGTCCAACGCGATCGTCATCTTTCATGCCCTGACCGGGGACCAGTGCGTGGCCAGTCCGCACCCGATCACGGGCAAGCCGGGCTGGTGGGTGCGGATGGTCGGGCCGGGCAAGCCGATCGATACCGACCGGTTCTTCGTGATCTGCGCCAATGTGCTGGGCGGCTGCTATGGCTCGACCGGGCCAGCCAGTCCGGGGCCGGATGGCCAGCCTTATGCGATGCGCTTCCCGGTGATCACGATCCGCGACATGGTGCGCGCGCAGGTGGCCGTGCTCGATGCGCTGGGGATCGATCAGCTCCACGCCGTGGTCGGCGGCTCGATGGGCGGCATGCAGGCGCTGTCGTTCGCCGCCAATTGGCCCAAGCGGACCCGCGCCGCGCTGGTGATCGCCAGCACCGCGCGGCACACGGCCCAGAACATCGCGTTCCACGAAGTTGGCCGGCAGGCGATCATGGCCGATCCCAAGTGGCAGGGCGGGGATTATTACAGCAGCGGCAAGGGGCCGGAAAACGGCCTGGCCGTGGCCCGCATGGCGGCCCACATCACTTACCTCTCGGAAGAGGGGATGCACGAGAAGTTCGGCCGCAAGCTGCAGGACCGCACCGAAAAGACTTTCGGCTTCGATGCCGATTTCCAGGTCGAAAGCTATCTGCGCCACCAGGGACTGAGCTTTACCGACCGGTTCGATGCGAACTCCTACCTCTACATCACGCGGGCTATGGACTATTTCGACCTGGCCGAAGAAGTTGTTGGCGGGGAGGGGGGCGGCCGCCTCGCCGATGCCTTCCGTGCCAGCAAGGCGCGGTTCTGCCTGGTCAGCTTCGATACCGACTGGCTCTATCCCACCGCCGAAAGCCGCACGATCGCCCATGCGCTCAACGCCTCGGGCGCGCCGGTCAGCGTCGTCGAGCTGGCGGCCCCGGTCGGGCATGACAGCTGCCTGCTCGATGTTCCGGCGCGTGACCGCGGGATCGCAGGGTTCCTGAAGCAATGAGCCAGTTGCGCCCCGACCTGGCGGTAATCGCCGCCAATGTCGCGCCGGGCAGCCGCGTGCTCGATATCGGCTGCGGCGATGGCGCCCTGCTGGCGGCGCTGCGCGATGAAAAGCAGGTCGATGCGCGCGGCATGGAGCTCGATCCGCACGACGTGGCCGAATGCGTCGCCAAGGGCCTGTCGGTGATGCAGGGCGATGCCGATACCGACCTGGTCGACTATCCCGATGCGGCCTTCGACTATGCAATCCTGTCCCAGACCTTGCAGACCACCAAGCGGCCCGACCAGGTGCTGGACGAGTTGCTGCGGGTCGGGCGCAAGGCCTTTGTCAGCTTTCCCAACTTCGGCCACTGGCGGGTGCGGGCCAGCCTGATTTGGCACGGCCGCATGCCGGTGACACGGCTGCTGCCGGTCGCCTGGTACGAAACACCCAACATCCACCACGTAACGGTCAGCGATTTCCGCGACCTGGTGGAAGCGAAGCACCTCAAGGTCGAAGGCGCCTGGTTCCTTTCGGGCGACAAGCGGATCAGCGATGCGGCGGCCAGCTGGCGCGCCGAGCACGCAGTGTTCCTGCTCTCGCGCTAGGCGACCTGCAGCACCGAATCCTCGCGGGCCAGCGCCCAGAGGCTGAGGCCGGCTGACTGCGCACGCTGGGCTGCCAGCGAGGTGGGCAGCGAAATGCAGACCAGCGTGGTCGCGCCGCCGCGGACCGCTTTCTCGACAATCTCGTAACTGCAGCGCGCGGTGGAGAGGACGAAGCCGGGGGCGAGTGCCTGTCCGGCGCGGGCCTTGGCGCCGATCAGCTTGTCGAGCGCGTTGTGCCGGCCGACATCCTCGCGCACGGCGGTGATAGTGCCATCGGGCCGGCAATGGGCAGCGGCATGGGCCGCGCCGGTGGCCGCGCCGAGCGGCTGCTGCTCGCGCAAGGCGGCAAGGGCGGCGAAGATTGCCGCCGGTTCGATCGGATCGTGCCGGGACACTGGGGGAAGGGGCCGCGCCACTTCGGCCAGGTTTTCGATCCCGCAGAGGCCGCAGCTCGATTCCGCGACGCGGCGGCGGACCCGGTCCTCCAGCTTGTCGACGCCCAGCCCAGCTCGTCTTCGGCAATGGCAAGGTCGGAAATATCGCTGGCCGTGGCGGCCAGCCCGTCGCTCAACGCGAAGCCGGTGGCGAAATCCGCAAGGTCCTGCGGGCTCGCCATCATTACCGCATAGGACAGGCCATTGAATTCCAGCGCCACCGGGGCTTCCGGCACCCAGGCGCGGGTTACCGCGCGCCGGGTGCCGTCAGGCCTGACCTCGGTGGTCAAGATCTCGCTTACATGCGGTGCAGCGCGCACAGCTTGTTGCCATCGGGATCGCGCAGGTAAGCCAGGTAGAGGCTCATGCCGCCGCCTTCGCGCACACCCGGGGGGTCTTCGATCGCCTTGCCGCCCGCGGCAACGCCGGCAGCGTGCCAGGCATCGCATTCAGCGGGGGTGTTCATGGCAAAGCCCACGGTCATGCCGTTGCCGGGGGTCGCGGGGCCGCCGTCGATCGGCTTGGTGACCAGGAACATCCCGCCATTGTGCATGTAGATGATCCGGCCCTTGGGATCGACGAAGCCCGGCTTGCCGCCCACCGCGCCGAACAGCGCATCGTAAAACTTCTTCGAACGATCGATGTCGTCCGTACCCACCATCATATGGCTGTACATCGCCCTGGTTCCTCTCTCTAGGTTGCGGGAAGCAACCTGTTTAAGCGCGCGCTTAAGAAGGTCAATCGTTTCGCGCCAGGGCGGCAAAGCGGACCGCATTGGCGAAGGCGGCAGCGCGGCGGGTGCGGCGTTCCTCGGCCTCGGCATCGCGGCCCCATTGCTCGGCCTGCCATTCCTCTTCCAGCTCGGCCGCGATCCACAGCGCGCCGGCGTCGGCATTGCTGTCCAGTGCGGCGAGGCCGATCACCAGCGATGCGGCCAGCGAGGTCAGGGTGTGGAGTGCGGCCAGGGCCAAGGGATCCAGTTCGGCCAGCTGCTCCGCCAGCCGCGCCAGCGTTTCCGGGGGCTGGGGATGGTGAATGATCCCGCTGATCCGTTCAAACCTGACCGCGTGGCGGGCTTCGGCAGCGCTCAGCAGCGGCTCCCACCGTTCAAGCTGGCGGGCGTGGAGCGGCTCGTGCGGTTCGGCCCGGTAGCACAGCGTGTCGGTCTCGGCGAAGCCCAGCAGGGTGGTCCGGACTGCGGCGGGATCGTCTGCGATCACATCGATCGCATAGTCAGCCATGTCGCGCAGCACGAAGCTGGCGGGGACGATGGTTTCCTCCTGCGCCGCCCATTCGGCGGCGAGCGCGGCGGCGAGCGCCTGGCCGGGGACGACCTGCTGGTTGCCGCCCGCGGTCTTTACCCCGCGTCCGTCAAGCTGGACCTGCCAGCCGCCCGCGACGGGGGCCGCCTTGGCTTCCTTGTAGAACCGCTTCATTCGGACGGGGTCTTCCACTTGCGTGACAGCAGCAGCGGCGCCAGCAGCGCCTCGAGCAGCCCGACCGCGGCGAGCACGAACCCGGCCTCGCGCGGCCAGTCGAGCTTGCCGGTCATGACCATCAAGCCGACAAGGACCATCGCCACGCCGCCAAGGCGGACAATCTGGATCACGATGAAGCGATTGCGGGCCAGGGTATCGTTATCGCTCATCTCAGCAACTCCAGCAGGTGCAGGGGATCGCGGGCCACGGTCTCGGCCCCGGCCGCGGCGAGTTCGGCCGGGGTGTGATAGCCCCAGTCGACCCCCAGCGCGCGGACTCCGGCATTGACCGCCATGACCATGTCATAGGCCGTATCGCCGATCATCACGGCGCTCTCCGGCATGGCCCCGGCCTCAAACAGCGCGGCATCGAGCATGGCGGGGTTCGGCTTCGATGGATGGCGGTCGGCGGTCTGGAGCGTCACGAAATGGCCGCTGAGGCCGTGCATCGCCAGGCAATGCTCCAGCCCCCGGTCGGACTTGCCAGTGGCGACACCCAGCAGCCAGCCATCGGCGCGCAGGCCATCGAGCAGTTCGCGGATCCCGGTGTAGAGCGGCTCGACCAGCTGCCCCGCCTCGCGCGCGGCGCGGAAGGCATGGCGGTAGGACTGATCAAGCCCCTGGCGCAGTTCCTCATCTGCTTCCGGCAGCAAGGTGCGGACCGCTTGCGGCAGGCTGAGGCCGACGCTGCGGCGTACCAGGTGGCGATCGGGGGTGGGCAGGCCATGCGCGGCAAAGGCCGCGTCCATCGCGTCGCAGACCGCGGCCTGGCCATCGACCAGGGTGCCGTCGCAATCGAATACGGCGAGGCGGACGGTCAAGGCGCCAGGCTCCGCATCAGCGCGGCGATTGCGCTGGAACCATTGGCCTCCAGCGCTGTCGCCACCCGCTCGCGCTCGTCGGCCGGCTTGTTCTGGCTCAGTTTCAGCGTCTCGCGCCAGCCCAGGATTTCCAGCTCGAAGCCGACGATCCCGGCCAGCAGCTTGCGCAGGGTATCGGGTGGGGTCTTGTCCATGGTCCAGGGCTCACCCACCAGCCGGCCTTCCTCGCGCGCGGACAGGGCTTCCAGCTGGCCCAGCAGGCCATCGGCATCCATCCGCCGCACCCGGCCTTCCAGTTCAAGGCTGATGTAATTCCAGGTCGGCACCTGCGTCTGATCTTTGTACCAGCGCGGGCTGACATAGCCGTCCGGCCCATTGATCACCGCCAGCACGGTCATTCCGTCCAGGTGCTTGGCCAGGGCATTGCCGCGCGCGATGTGGAATTGCAGCGCGCCATCGCCGGTCGAGACCAGCGGGACGTGGGCGACGCGCGGGCCATCGGGGGTAGTGGCGAAGACCATGCCGAAGCCGATCTCCTCGATCAGTGTTTCCAACAGCGCGCGATCATCGCGGCGGAAGGCGGAATTGGGATGCATCAGCGCCGCCCGGTCGGCCTCGGTCCGGGCTTCGCCCCTGAGCGCGGTCCCGGCTTGGGTCCGGGCCGCGCGCCAAACTTGGGCCCAGCCTTGGGGGCGGGCTTAGGCCCCGGCTTGCCGGCAACCGGCTGGGGCGAACCCTTGCCCTTGGTCGGCCCGCGCTTGGTCGGCGGGGCCGTTTCGGTCCGCGCGCCGCGCCCGCGCCGTTCGCCGCGGCGTTCCTTGCGCAGCTGCTTGGCGTGGGCCTTGGCCATCGACTTCAGCACTTCCTTGCCCGGCGGGGGCGGTGTGAAGGGCAAGGCGGTGCCGTCTTCCTCGTCGAAGCCCAGGCTGGCCATGGTATTGGCGAAGTGTTCGGGCAGCTCGGCGGTCACGTCGATCTGATCGCCGTCCGGGTGGTCGATGA
>JBEGOD010000144.1:0-5921 GCA_041182185.1 Pseudomonadota bacterium | reverse complement strand
GACCGGCCATGCGGAAGGCAACCTGACGCCGGCCGCGCTTTATGCCTATGGCCGTGCTGCCCAGGCCGATCCGGCCCATCCCGGTCCGCCGTTCTTCCTGGGCCTGGCCCTGGCGCAATCGGGCAAGCTGGCCGAGGCGCGCGGCCTGTGGGCCGAGCTGCTGGGCCGCAGCCCCAAGGACGCGCCGTGGCGCCAGGATCTGGCCGAACGGCTCCAGCGGCTGGATGCCTTCATCGCGATGCAGGCGGCCCAGGATTCGGGGCAGCGGATGCCACAGGACGGGACAGCCCCGTAAGCCGCGTTGCGGGGGCATCAACACACTGCTAATCGCTGAAACCTTGCGGCAGGGGGCGGGTCGAGTCTCGCCGAAGATGGGACGCAATGATGACTGATACCGTCAAGGCCGACAGCGGGGTTGCCGCTGCCCAGTTCGCTCATGAGCATGGCCATGGGCACAGTCACGCGCAGGGAAGCCTGGGCAAGCTGGCGCTGGGGGCGGTAGGCGTCGTCTTTGGCGATATCGGCACCAGCCCGCTCTATGCGTTTCGCGAAACCTTTGCCTCGCACCACGGTGTGCCGGGGATCCAGGTCGATCCGGTCCATATCCACGGCGTGCTCAGCCTGGTGTTCTGGTCGATGATGATCGTGGTGACGTTCAAATATGTCCTGACCATCATGAAGGCCGACAACAAGGGCGAGGGCGGCAGCCTGGCGCTGCTGGCGTTGATCAACCGCAAGTCGGAAAACCGCAAGTGGACCGGGCCGTTCATCCTGCTCGGCGTCTTCGCCACGGCGCTGTTCTATGGCGATTCGATGATCACTCCGGCCATGTCGGTGCTCTCGGCGACCGAGGGCCTGCAATACGTCAACCCGGGCTTCGAGGCCTGGATCGTGCCGATCGCGGTGGCGATCCTGTTCGGCCTGTTTGCCATCCAGTCGCGCGGGACGGAGCGGGTCGGCAAGCTGTTCGGGCCGATCATGCTGGTCTATTTTGCGACGCTGGCGGCGATGGGCGTGATGCACCTGTCGGTCATGCCGCAGATCGTGCTGGAGACGATCAATCCGCTCAATGCCCTGAACTTCTTTGCCACCGATGGCTACCGGGCCTTCGTGGCGATGGGTTCGGTGGTCCTGGCTGTAACCGGGGCCGAGGCGCTCTATGCCGACATGGGGCATTTCGGGCGCAAGCCGATCGGCGTCAGCTGGCTGGTCTTCGTCCTGCCCGCGCTGATGCTGAACTACATGGGGCAGGGCGCGATGGTCCTCTCACAGACCCCCGAACAGGCCGCGCTGCTGATCAAGGATCCGTTCTTCCTGATGATCCCCGATGCAGTACGCCTGCCGGTGATCTTCCTCGCGCTGCTGGCGACCATCATCGCCAGCCAGGCCGTGATCTCGGGCGCTTTCAGCCTGACCCAGCAGGCGGTCCAGCTGGGCTTCATGCCGCGCATGCAGATCAAGCATACCAGCGCCTCAGCCGCCGGGCAGATCTATATCCCCGTGATCAACTGGGGGCTGATGATCGCGGTGATCTTCCTGGTGCTGTTCTTCCGCTCCTCCAGCAACCTCGCCGCGGCCTATGGTATCGCGGTGACGGGGGCGATGTTCATCGACACGATCCTGCTGGCCGCCGTGCTGGTCAGCCTGTGGCGCTGGCCGGTGTGGAAGGCGGCACCGCTGGTGCTCGCCTTCATCGTGGTTGATATGGCCTACCTCGGCGCCAACCTGCTCAAGGTTCCCTCAGGCGGCTGGGTGCCGCTGATCATTGGCCTGGCCATCTTTACTCTGCTGACCTCGTGGTCGCGCGGCCGGGCGCTGATGCGCGCCTCGATGGCCGATGGGGCGATCCCGATGGAAGTCTTTGCCAAGAGCGCCCATTCCAGCGCGACCCGCGTGCCGGGTACGGCGATCTTCATGGCCTCGACCGCCTCGGGCGTGCCTTCGGCGCTGCTCCACAACATCAAGCACAACAAGGTGCTGCACGAACGTGTCGTGATCCTGACCGTGGCGATCCAGGATGTGCCCTTCGTTGACGAGGCGGAGCGGTGCAGCGTCAAGGACCTGGGGCAGGGCTTCTACCGGATGACGCTGCGCTATGGCTTCCTGGAGGAAACCGATGTGCCCGCGGCGCTAAAGCGTGCCGACATTTGCGGCGGTCCGTTCGAGATGATGAAGACCAGCTTCTTCCTCTCGCGCCAGACGCTGTTGCCCTCGGCCAAGCCGGGCATGGCCCTGTGGCGCGAAAAGCTGTTTGCCTGGATGCTGCGCAATGCCGCCAGCGCGATGGAGTTCTTCCGCCTGCCGACGAACCGAGTGGTTGAACTCGGCAGCCAGGTCGAGATCTAGGTCACGGCGCTATTTGGCGCATGGCGGCCGGCAAACGGCACCTTTGCACTGCCATGACATCAACGTCATGACATCAACGTCATGACATCGACCCGTTGCAACCGCAGTCTTCAGTTCCGCAGCCGCTCGATCGCCTGGGCGAGCGCGACATAGAGCTTGCCCATGTCGCTGCTCAGCAGCGTCACGCCCAGGGCATGGCCGTCGCGCGTGGAGAGCAGCTGGCGCAGCATCGCCTCGAAATCGTGGATGTAACGACTGACATGCTCGCGGAAGCCCGGCTCATCCTGGAACAGGCGTGACACGGCCTTGCTCTCGGCTGGTTCGAGCAGCCGCACGGCGCGGCGGGTAAAGACCCCGCGATCGCCCTTCAGATAGGCCGCCCAGGCCATGTCGGAAACGTCGGAATCCATTGCCCGGGCGATGTCGATCGCATTGGAATTGAGCGCCTCGGTGATCAGCGCGACGCGGCGGGCAAAGTCGTTGTCGACCTGTTCCTCGGCGCGGCTGCGGGTCTGGGCGACGCGGCGTTCCAGGTTGCCGGCCAGCTCGTTGACCTTGGCCAGCTGGTCGCGCAGCTGGATCGTGGCTTCGCGGCTGACACCAGAGGCGCGTGCGGCGGCCGCTTCAAGCTGTTCGGCCACTTCGGCGGTACGGACGCGCATGGCGGCATCGATTGCGGCCCCGGTCTGTTCGGCCAGTCGCTCGGCCAGCGCATTGACGGCGGCGGCGCTGCCGCTCTCGATCTCGCCCACGGCGTCGCGAGCCGAGGCAACCAGCGCGTCGATCGCACTCTTCAGCTCGGCCTGGGCCTGTTCGGCCAGGGCGAGACTCTCGCCCCGGGTCGCGGCCAGGGTTTGCTGGATTGCGCCGAGCGCGGCCGCCTGGCCTTCGGTCTTGCCGGCGATCTCGCCCAGCAATTCGTCGCTACGCTCGATATGGGTCAGCAGCCCGGCCCCGCGGCTCTCGGCCTCGGCAGTCACTTCACGCAGTGCGGCGGTGCGCGCCTCGATCTCGGCCAGTTTGGCTTCGCTCGTGTTCATCGCGGCCGGCAGGTCGGTCGAAGCATGGCTGACACTGGCCTGGATCAGTTCGAGCAGGCGGACGGAATTGTCGGTCAGCTCCAGCACGGTCTGGTCGGTCCCGGCCAGCGCTTCGCGGCGGGTGGCGAGCCGGTCGGCCAGGGCGGCCAGGCTTGAAGCGAGGCCGTTCTGCGCGGCGCTGCCCTGGGCGGCGGCCTGGCGTATGTTTTCGCCAAAGGTATCGAGCTGCGTGGCGATTTCAGCAGTATAGGCCAGCATCTGCTGGGCGCGCTCTTCCTGTTCGGCGCGGCGTTGGGCCAGGACCTGGTCGAGCGCTTCCATCTGGTTGGCCAGCGTTTCGCCAAATTCCTCATGCCGCGCGGCCAGATCGATGCGGCGGCGTTCCAGTTCCTCGGCAAAGGCGCGGTCGCGCTCGGCCAGGCGCAGGTCGACATCCTCGGCCTCGCGGGCCAGGTCGGCGAGGCGCTCGCGCGCGGATTCGAGCGCCTTCTCAACGATGTCGCGGACCTGGCCAATCGCGCTGCGCAGGTCCTCGACCAGGCGCGTGGTGGCGTTCTGCCAGGCTTCCAGCGCGCCGGCCTCGGCCTCGCGCAGCGAGCGGCCGATGACCGAGCCTTCATCGCGCATGGCGGACAGGCGGGCGCGCAGCGACAGCAAGCTTTCTTCTTCGGTGCGGTCGAGCAGGCTGCGGGTTTCGGCCAGCTCTGCCGCCAAGGCAGTGGCGCGGGTGCGGATCCCGGCGAGGGCTGCCACTTCATGGGCATCCAGCTCCCCCCGGAAGGCCTCGCCGCGTTCGGCCAGGGCAACGAAGCGGGCGCTGGCGACGGTATCGAGCTGCTCGGTCTGGCGCGTGAATTCGGCAATTGCGGCGTCGATCCGCTCGGTCAGCGCGGAAACCTGGCGCTCGCTGGCCTGGCCAAACTGGTTGAGCCGGTTGAAGCCGGAAATCAGGTCCTCGATCTGCGAGTGGGCGGTGCGCCCGGCCGCGGCGATGGTATTGGTCACGTCCTTGGCCGAGCTGGCGATCACCGGCAGCTGGCCGCGCAGCTTTTCCATGTTTTCCAGCGCGGCGGCGCTGACCGTGCCAAGCGTTTCGACGCGGGTGCCGTTATCGGCCACCAGCGTGGCGAGCTGGCTGGCGTGCTGCGATAGCCGCTCAGCCGCGACCCGGCCCAGCGATTCAAGATCGCGCGACTGGGCGGCGATGAATTCGCGCGCCAGGCTGAGCTCGCTGTTGATCGTGGTCAGCCGCGTCTCAAGCGCGGCGGATTCGCGCGCCAGGGCCTGGGTCACGTCGCCAAACCGGCTCGCTTCACGGCGGCTGTTGCGCATGGCGAGCAGCCAGGCGACGGCGACGAGCAGCACCGGCATCGACCAGTCGTTCAGCCAGGTGGTCCATTGTTGCACGGTGCCGCCGGCCAGCAATTCGGCCTGGTGGGCCAGGAAGAACAGCGCGGTCCATCCGGCCACGGCCAGCACGGCCAGTGTCCCGGCGATCAGCGGCAGCCAGGCGCGGCGCGGGGTGGGGCCATAGTCCTCTTCCGCGGCCGGGGCTTCGGCCCATTCCTCTTCAAGCGTCAACGGCGCCTCGACGCTTGATTCAGCCGCGAGCGATACGCCTTCCGGCGCGCCCGTTTCGATCGCAACGATGCGAGATCCCCTGGTCATGGTTAATGGCATACCACGCCCGCCCCTTCAATAAACCCCACTTTAACCCTTTGCCGCCATAGCATCGGTCCATGGCCTATGAAGTCGGAGCTCTTGACGCTACTCTGTCCGCCGCTGCTGGCGAGGACGCTGCGCTGTTTGCGGAGCTGCGGACGGCCTTTATCGAGAGCCTGGCCCGCCAGGTCGACCTGCTCGGTCGTGCCCGCTGTGATGGCAACTGGCAGATCACGGCGATGCGGATCAAGGGGCTGGCCGCCAGCTTTCATGCCAATGCGCTGATCGATCTGGCCGAAGAAGCGCTGGACGCCGCACCCGGTGATCCGATCGCCGTGCGCAATATTCGCAAGTTCCTCGACGAATACGCTGCCTGATTGATGGTCGCAGCGCCGGGTTGATGCCGTGCGGGTTGTGCCGCGCGGCGTGAACCGTTAGTCTCCGCGCTCTTCCGACACGTCAATCAATGCGGAGGCCGCACTGCGGGTCGCGCTCATCTCCATGCTCGAAACCGGTACCGCTCCGCGCGGTGCCTTGCGCGTGGGCGGGGTTTCCGTGGCGCTGGAGCAGCTTGTCCTGGTCCTGGCGATGGGCTGCGAGCGGATTTTCTGCCTGGCCGGGCGGATGACGCCCGAGATCGCCGCCCTGCAGCACGAGGCGGAACGCGCCGGGGCCCGTTTCCAGCTGATTCCCGGCCCGCGCGGGTTGCTGGGCCAGGTTACCGCGACCGATGAGGTGATTGCCCTGGCCGATGGCCTGTTCGCCTCGGTCAGCGATGCGGTTGCCCTGCTTGAGCCTGGACCGGCGGTGCTGGTCCAACCTGCCGAAAGCGGCGTCGAGGCAGGGTTTGAGCGGATCGACCCGATCCTGGCC
>JBEGOD010000143.1:0-3759 GCA_041182185.1 Pseudomonadota bacterium | reverse complement strand
CCAGCCTACGATGACTTGTCTGCCAACGGCTGGCTGCCGATCCCGCGCCAGCCCCTGCCGTTTCCAGCGGTGGTCGTGGCCAGCCGCAACGATCCGCTGGCCGGATTTGAGCGGGTCGAAGGGCTGGCGCGTGCTTGGGGCGCCGAGCTGCACGACGCGGGCGCGGTCGGCCACCTCAATCCGCCGGCCGGCTTTGGGCCCTGGCCCGCTGGCTACCGCCTGATCGAACAGTTGCTGCGTTAGCAGCGGGCTAGGGAAAGAGAACAGGCGATGGCCGGACCAATGCCGCACAACCCTGACGCCACCGGCGAGCCGGACCGGGTTACGGTTTACGCCTGGCTGGTCTTTGCGCTGAGCTTTGGCTTGCTGATCTCCGATTACATGGCGCGGCAGGTGCTCAACGCCGTCTTTCCGCTGCTCAAGGCCGAATGGAGCCTCAGCGACGGGCAGCTTGGCCTGCTTTCGGGCGTGGTCGCGATCATGGTTGGGCTGCTGACTTTCCCGCTGTCGCTGGCGGCGGACCGCTGGGGCCGGGTCCGCAGCCTGACGCTGATGGCAATCCTGTGGAGCTTTGCGACACTACTCTGCGCCGTGGCGCACAGCTTCGAAACCATGCTGATCGGTCGCGCCCTCGTCGGGATTGGCGAGGCGGCCTATGGCAGCGTCGGCATTGCGGTGGTGATCTCGGTCTTTCCGGCGCGCCTTCGCGCCACGCTTTCCGCCGCCTTCATGGCCGGCGGTCTGTTCGGACAGGTCCTGGGCGTAGCGATCGGCGGGGCGGTTGCCGCGAGCCATGGGTGGCGGACGGCTTTTGCCGCGATCGGACTGGCTGGACTGGTGCTCGGCCTGCTCTATCCGGCGGTCGTCCGGGAAAGCCGGATCCGCGCCTTGGCCGGACTTGGCGCGGGGGGTTTCAATCTTGCGCCAACCCCGCTGCGGGAGCTGGTGGGCAATCGCTCGGTCAGGCTGGCCTATGTCGCCAGCGGCCTGCAGCTGTTCGCAGCCGGGGCGCTGCCGGCCTGGCTGCCAAGCTACTTCAATCGGTATTACAGCCTGCCAGTCGATCAGGCAGGCTCTTTGGCCGCGGTCCTCCTGCTCCTGTGCGGGGTCGGGATGATCCTGTGCGGCTCGCTGAGTGACCGCATCTCCCGGAACCGGCCCGAAGCCAAGATCGCGCTCGGGATCGGCTATTCGCTGGGCACCGCGGCCAGCCTGACCGTCGCCATGCTGCTGCCACCCGGGACAGGCCAGCTGGTATTGCTGGGTATCGCGATGTTCCTGGTCGCCGGGACCGTTGGTCCGGTCGGCGCAATGGTCGCCAACCTGACCCCGCTGGCCATTCACGGCTCGGCCTTCGCCACCCTGACGCTGGCCAACAATCTCATCGGCCTGGCGCCTGGCCCGATCCTGACGGGCCGGATCGCCGATGGGATCGGCCTGGCGGAGGCCTTCCGCCTGCTGCCTCTGCCCTGCCTGCTGGCTGCGCTGACCTTTGCGGCGATGCGCCGCAGCTACCTCGGCGATCTGCGGGCGATATCTTCCTGATCGACCAAGCGCCTTGCTGCTGGCGATGCTGACCGGCCGCCAAGCCTCACCTTGCCTGGCAATGAAATGCCATCGCTGCTCTCAGCGCTGTTCGGCATGGCGCGCCAACTGGTCAGAGCGTCTTGATGATCCCGGAGAAGTCCACGCCGCCGTTGCCGGCCTGGGTGAAGGCCTCGTAAAGCTCCTCGGCGCGGGTGCCCATCGGCACATCCGCGCCGACGCTTTGCGCCGCTTCGAGCGCGAGCTTGAGGTCCTTGAGCATCAGCGCGGCGGCGAACCCGCCCTGGTAGCCATTGTCGGCCGGGCTCTGCGGGCCGACGCCGGGAACCGGGCAATAAGAGGTCATCGACCACGACTGGCCCGAGGCCTTGCTCGAGATGTCGAAGAAGGTCTGCAAGTCGAGGCCCAGCTTGTCGGCCAGGGCAAAGGCCTCGCAGGTGGCGATCATTGTCGCGCCCAGGATCATGTTGTTGCAGATCTTGGCAGCCTGGCCCGCGCCCGAAGCGCCCGCGTGGATCACGGCCTTGCCCATCGCGGCAAGGATCGGTTCGGCGCGCTTGAAGGCAGCTTCGGTGCCGCCGACCATGAAGGTCAGCGTGCCGCCATTGGCCGCCGCGATCCCGCCCGAGACGGGTGCATCGACCATGGCGTAACCTGCGGCCTCAGCAGCCGAAGCAACCTTGCGGGCGGTGTCGACGTCGATGGTCGAGCAATCGAGCAGCAGCGCGCCGGCCGGGGCCTGGCCGATCACGTCGGCGGTGTAGACGCTCTCGACGATCTTGCCGTTGGGCAGCATCGAAACCACGGCATCGACACCCTGCACGGCCTCGCGCACGGTCAGGAAAACCGCGCAGCCATTGCCGGTGGCGCGCTCGGTCGCTTCGGCGCTGAGGTCGAAGGCGTGGACCTGATGCCCGGCCTTGACCAGGTTCGCGGCCATCCCGCCGCCCATGTTGCCGAGGCCGATGAAAGCGATCTTCATGTTACTTGCCCTTCCACACCCCGGGGCGCTTCTCGATGAAGGCGCCCATGCCTTCGGCCTTGTCCGCGGTCGCGGTCAGGACCTGGAAGATCCGGCGCTCCATGATCAGGCCCTGTTCCAGCGTCATCTCGAAGGCGGCGTTGACCGCTTCCTTGTTGGCGATCGTGGCGAGCGGCGGCATCGCGGCAATCTCGGCGGCGAGCTTGACTGCTTCGTCGACCAGGCTGGCGAGCGGCACGACGCGCGAGACGAGGCCCGAGCGTTCGGCTTCCTCGGCGCCCATCATCCGGCCGGTCAGGCACATTTCCATCGCCTTGGACTTGCCGATCGCGCGGGTCAGCCGCTGGCTGCCGCCCATGCCCGGGCCGACGCCCAGCTTGATCTCGGGTTGGCCGAACTTGGCGTTTTCAGATGCGATGATGATGTCGGCCATCATGGCCAGCTCGCAGCCGCCGCCCAGGGCAAAGCCGTTGACCGCCGCGATCCAGGGCTTGCGCGTGGTCTTGACCAGGTGACTGGTCCAGCGGCTGAAGAAGTCCTGCGCAAAGAATTCGGCGGCCGGCTTTTCGAACATTTCCTTGATGTCGGCCCCGGCGGCAAAGGCCTTTTCGCCGGAACCAGTCAGCACGGCGCAGCCCTGCGCGGCATCGGCCTCGAACTTGGCGAAGGCATCGATCAGCTCTTCTAGGACCGAAGAGTTCAGCGCGTTCAGCGATTGCGGCCGGTTAAGCGTGATCAGCGTCACCGCGCCGCGCTGTTCGGTGAGGATGGTTTCAAACGGCATCGGCGGTCTCCTGATCTACTCTGGCCACGATCGCTTGCAGTAGCGCCTGTAAATGGGCTTCGCTGGCGTGTTCAAAGGCTTCGGCTGCGGTCGTTAAAGTGTTGTCGTACGGAATTGGCTCATCGAACTGGTCGGTCGCCAGGTCCCAATAGCGCCCGTCGATCCGGTTGTAGAAGTGGGTTCCGCCCTTGGTTGCAGTCTTGACGATATCGCCGCCCATCAGATGCTGCAGGGCCAGCGCAGTCACTGCGCATTGATTGCGGCACGGATTGGCCGGGTCGAATGCATCGGGGATTGTCTCGCCCGACCAGCAATGCTTGATGACGTGATACATCGCGATTGGCGAGTCGAGCTTCATAGGGGTTTCCATTCCTCATCGGCGGGTAGGGGGGCGAAGATGCTGTCGATCAGCGCATCGCTCACGCCTTCGGGGGTGGCGGGGTCCCAC
>JBEGOD010000142.1:0-4868 GCA_041182185.1 Pseudomonadota bacterium | reverse complement strand
GTCCCACTTGGGGGCATTGTCCTTGTCGACGATCACCGCGCGCACGCCCTCGGCAAAGTCGGGGCGGATCAGGACGCGGCTGGCGATCCGGTATTCCATTGCCATGTTGGCGGCGAAATCGGCGCATTCCAGACTGTCATGCAGCTGGCGCAGCGCGACCTTGCAGGTCTGGGGCGATTTGGTGCGCAGGGTGGCGAGCTCCTTGGCCGCCCAGTCGCTGTCGTCGCCCTCAAGGCTGGCGATCACGTCCTCATAGCGGTCCGAGGCGAAGTGTTTGGCGATCGCCATGGCATTGGCCTCGATCTTCGCAGCCGGCGGGGTGACGGCGAGGGCCGAGAGGACCTGGCCGGGTTCATGCCCGTGGGCGATCCGCTCCTTGGCCTCGGCCAGCACGTCGTGCGGCAGGTAATGGGTGGCAAGGCCGGCCCACTTGCATTCGGCCCCATCCAGCCGCGCGCCGGTCAGCGCGAGGAACTGGCCGATCCGGCCCGGCAGGCGCGAAAGATACCAGCCGCCACCAACATCGGGGAACAGGCCGATCCCGGTTTCGGGCATGGCATAGCGGGTGTTCTCGGTCGCGACATGGAACCTGGCGGGCTGGCTGATGCCGACCCCGCCGCCCATGGTGATCCCGTCCATGAAGGCCACCACCGGCTTCTCGTACGTGAAGATCAAGTGGTTGAGCTGGTACTCGTCATGGAAGAACTTGCGGCCCGAGGTGCCGCCATCGTTCAGCGCCGAATTGCGCAGGAAGGCGATATCCCCGCCCGAACAGAACCCGCGGCCCTCGGCGTGATCGATGATCACCGCCTTGACCTCGGGATCGTCCCGCCAGTCCAGCAGCGCCGCAGTCATGGCGTGAACCATCGGCAGGGTCAGCGCATGAATCGCCGACGGACGGTTAAGCGAGAGGAACCCGGCGGTGCCCTCGCGGCGGATGATTACTTCGTCAGTCATTGCCGCAGCAGGTCCCGGCCCACGATCATCCGCATCACCTGGTTGGTCCCTTCAAGGATCGAATGGACCCGCAGATCGCGCCAGAAGCGTTCGATCGGATAGTCCTTCAGATAGCCATAGCCGCCGAACAGCTGCAGCGCATCGTTGACGATCTTGCTGCCGTTGTCAGTCGCTAGGCGCTTGGCCATGGCCGAGAAGCGGCTCTTGTCGGGCGCATTGGCGGCAACCTTGCAGGCGGCGAGGTACAGCAGCGCGCGCGATGCCTCGAGGTCGGTCGCCATGTCGGCCAGCATGAACTGGGTGTTCTGGAAATCGGCCACCGGCTGGCCGAACTGCTGGCGCTCCTTGGTGTACTTGATTGCCTCATCAAGGCAGCGCTGCGCCCCGCCGAGCGAGCAGGCGCCGATGTTGAGGCGGCCACCGTCAAGCCCCGCCATGGCAAAGCGGAAGCCTTCGCCCTCGGCCCCGACGCGGTTGGCGACGGGCACGCGGCAATTGTCGAACACCACTTGCGCGGTCGGGCTGGCGTTCCAGCCGAGCTTCTTTTCCGGCGCGCCGAACGACAGGCCCGGCGTGTCCTTCTCGACCACCAGGCAGGAGATGCCTTTCGCTCCATTGTCGCTGGTGCGGACCATGCAGACGTAAATGTCATTCACGCCGCCGCCTGAGATGAACTGCTTGGTGCCGTTCAGCACATAGTGATCACCGTCCAGCACGGCGCTGGTCTTGAGCGCTGCCGCGTCCGAGCCCGAGCCCGGCTCAGTCAGGCAGTAGGAGGCGATCTTCTCCATGCTGACCAGTTCGGGCAGATAGCGCGCCTTCAGCTCGGCGCTGCCGAAGCAGTCGATCATCCAGGCGGCCATGTTGTGGATCGAGATGTAGGCGCTGGTCGCCGGGCAGCCATAGGCCATGGCTTCCATGATCAGCGCCGCTTCCAGCCGGCCCAGGCCAATCCCGCCGCTCTCTTCCGAGACATAGATCGCGCCAAAACCCAGCTCACCGGCGGCCTTCCACACGTCGACCGGATAGTGATGGTCCTCGTCCCACTGCGCGGCGAAGGGCGTGATCCGGTCGGCGGTGAACTTCTGCGCCATGTCCTGGATGGCGAGCTGGTCTTCGGTAAGGGCAAATTGGTCAGTCATGGCTTATCCGCGTAGTCTTCCGCCCCAAGGAAGTGAAGCGAGACGTAGGGCTCGTCTCCCACCACCCAGCTGTCATGGCCAGGCGGCACATAGAATACGTCGCCGGCCCGCATTTCGATGACCGTGCCGTCATCCATCGCCGCAGTGGCGCAGCCGGAAACGACCATCCCGACATGTTCGACATGGCAAGAGCTTGCCCCCATGGCCGCGCCGACATCGGCTGACCAGCGCCAGCCCGGCTGATAGGTCGCCCGGCCGATGGTCATTCCGCCCAGGTTGACCAGCTCGAACCGGCCCTTGTCGAACTCGCGCACCTCGTCCGGTTGCTCGAACCGCTTGATGACCACGTCGAGCTTCATTCGGTTACCCCATGGTCGGAATGACGAAGGCATTGCCCCCATCGGGCGAGCCATCGGGCCAGCGGGCGGTGACGGTCTTGACCTTGGTCCAGAACTTCACGCCTTCCATGCCGTGCTGGTTGGTATCGCCAAAGGCGCTGCGCTTCCACCCGCCAAATGTGTGGTAGGCGACCGGCACCGGGATCGGCACGTTGATGCCGACCATGCCGACATTGACCCGCGCGGCAAACTCTCGTGCAGCATGCCCGTTGCGGGTGAAGATGGCGACGCCATTGCCATACTGGTGCTTGCTCGGCAGGCTCAGCGCTTCCTCGAAGTCCTTGGCGCGGACCATCTGCAACACGGGTCCGAAGATCTCGTTGTGATAGCTGCTCATGCCCGGAGTCACATGGTCGAACAGCGTCGGGCCGACGAAGAAGCCGTTCTCATGGCCTTGCAGGGTAAAGCCGCGGCCATCGACCACCAGCTCGCCGCCTTCATCGATGCAGGTCTGGATCCAGCGTTCGATATTGGCCTTGTGCTGCGCGGTCACGACCGGGCCGTAATGCGCTTCGGGATCGGTCGAAATGCCCAGCTTCAGCGCCGCGATTGCCGGGATCAGCTTGGCCTTCAGGCGTTCGGCCGTGTCTTCGCCGACCGGAACGACGACCGGCAGCGCCATGCAGCGTTCACCGGCCGAGCCGAAGGCCGCGCCGGCCAGGTCGTTGACCACCTGGTCGAGGTCGGCGTCAGGCATGACGATGCCGTGGTTCTTGGCCCCGCCCATCGCCTGGACGCGCTTTCCGGCGGCGACGCCGCGGTTGTAGACATAGTGGGCGATGTCGGAAGAGCCGACGAAGCTGACCGCCGAGATCGCCGGGTGGTCGAGGATCGCGTCGACCATTTCCTTGTCGCCGTGGACGACCTGGAAGATGCCTTCGGGCAGGCCGGCTTCGAGCCACAGCTCGGCCAGGCGCATCGGCAGCGAGGGATCGCGCTCGCTTGGCTTGAGGATAAAGGCATTGCCGGTCGCCATGGCCACCGCGCCCATCCACAGCGGGATCATCGCCGGGAAGTTGAACGGGGTGATGCCGGCGCCGATGCCGAGCGGCTGGCGCATCGAATAGACGTCGATCCCGGGGCCCGCTCCTTGCGTATATTCGCCCTTCAGCACGTGCGGGATGCCGCAGCAGAATTCGACCACTTCCAGCCCGCGCTGGATATCGCCCTTGCTGTCGGCGATGACCTTGCCGTGCTCGCTCGACAGGATGTGGGCCAGCTCGTCGATATTGGCTTCGACCAGCGCCTTGAAGTTGAACATCACGCGGGCGCGGCGCTGCGGGTTGGTTGCGGCCCAGGCGGGCTGGGCGGCCTGGGCGGAGGCCACGGCGCGGTCGAGCGCGTCCTGCCCGCCCAGCGTCACTTCGGCCTGAATCTCGCCGCTGTTGGGATCATAGACGGGCGCCTTGCGGGCGGCGGCAAGGCCGCCGGCGCCACCGGCGATGAAATGGTCGATCTGGCGCATGACTGGGATCCCTCTCGAATCTTTGTAGGTCTGCCATGCGCTCCCACTCGGGTGCAGACAACACCCAATTTTGCGGATAGAACCTGCAAATATGCAGGGAACAGACTGGAGCGACTTACAGGTATTCCTGGCCAGCGCCCGCGCCGGCCAGATGGGCCGCGCCGGGGCGGCGCTGGGCGTGGATCCGACCACCACCAGCCGGCGGCTGCGGCGGCTCGAAGCAGGCCTTGGCGAAACGCTGTTCGAGCAGACCCGCGAAGGCCAGATCCTGTCCGAAGCGGGCGAACGCCTGCTCGCCAAGGTCGAAGCGATGGCCCAGGCCGCCACCGCCATCAGCGAGGGCGGCCCCGCCAGCGCTGGCGGACAACTGTCCGGCACGCTCCGCATCAGCGCTTCCGAAGGCTTCGGCTCGTGGTTCCTCGCCGCGCATGTGCCCGATTTCGTCCGCGCCCACCCGGCGCTGACGCTCGACCTGGTGGCCAACAGCGGCTTCCTCAGCCTGTCCAAGCGCGAGGCGGACATCGCCGTCATGCTCTCGCGCCCCAAGGCCGGGCCGGTGATTGCCCGCAAGCTCAGCGATTACAGCCTGCGGCTCTATGCCAGCCGGCCCTATCTGGCGCTGGCGGGACAGCCGCAGGCCCCATCCGATCTGCTCAAGGGGCACAGCCTGGTCGGCTATATCCCCGACCTGCTCTACGCCCCCGAGTTGCGCTACCTCGACGAAATCCAGCCCGGCCTGGCGCCTGCGCTGCGCTCATCCAGCATCAACGCCCAGCACCACCTGATCGCCGCCGGGGCTGGGATCGGCGTGCTGCCGTGCTTCATGGGCGATGCCGATCCGCGCCTGGTCCCGGTGCTGCCGGATTGCCGCGTCGTCCGCTCATTCTGGCTGGTGACACACAAAGA
>JBEGOD010000141.1:0-19472 GCA_041182185.1 Pseudomonadota bacterium | reverse complement strand
CGCGATCGACGCCGCGCTCTTCCTCTCGCAGCGCGGTGACCTGACTGCCCGGATCGAGGCCGAGGTCGACCAGCGGATCACGCAAAAGCTGATCCTGCAGCCGCGCGTCGAGGTTAGCCTAGCGGCGCAGGACAACCCGGCCCGCAAGCAGGGTGCGGGGATCGACAAGATCGAGGCCGGCCTGCGCCTGCGGTATGAGATCGTGCCCGAGTTCGCTCCCTATGTGGGGATCGAACAGGGCTGGAAGCTGGGCGATAGCGCCCGTTTTGCCCGCCTGGCGGGCGAGGACCCGCACGTGACCTCCGTGGTCATGGGCATCAGGTTCTGGTTCTGAATTATCACAGGAGCATCCCCATGTCGTTTCGTCTCCCCGCCCTGCTCGCTGCTGCCGCGCTGACGCTGTCCGCCCCGGCGCTCGCCCACGTGAAGATCGCCAGCGCCAGCCCGGCCGATGGCAGCACGGCCAATGCGCCCAAGACCGTGGTGCTGAACTTCTCCGACACGCTGATCCCGGCCAAGACTGGCGTCGAGCTCGTCATGACCGCCATGCCCGGCCACGCCAATCACGGGATCATGCCGATCAAGAATTTCGTGCCCGCCTGGTCGAAAGGCAACAAGTCGCTGACGCTGAACCTGCGCCAGCCGCTGCGCACCGGCACCTATGAGGCGCGGTGGCAGTCGACTGGCGCCGATGGTCACAAGATGGCGGGGAAGCTGACGTTCAAAGTCAAGTGATCGGCAAGCTCAAGTAACCGGCCGCCCGCACAGCACTTCGGCGATCTGCACCGCGTTGAGTGCAGCGCCCTTGCGCAGGTTGTCACCCACCACGAACAGCGCCAGGCCGTGTTCGACCGAGCGATCGGGGCGGACGCGGCCGACGAGGACGGGATCGATGCCCGTCGCAGCGAGCGAATCCGGCGCTGCGGTCACGACTACGCCGGGTGCGGCTTCGAGCAGTTCGAGCGCGCGGGCGGCACTGATCGGGCGCTCGAACTCGGCATTGATCGAAATGCCGTGGCCGGTGAAGACCGGCACGCGCACGCAGGTGCCCGAGACCGGCAGGCCCGGAATATTCAGGATCTTGCGGCTCTCATCGCGCAGCTTGAGCTCTTCCTCGGTGTAGTCGTCCTCACCCAGCACATAGTTGAGCGGGGCGATATTGTGCGCAATCGGCGCGGCCCACTTCTCGGCGGCGGGGAGGAAATCGGCCTGGCCGTTGCGGGCCAGTTCGGCGGCGCGATTGCCGACATAGGCGAGCTGCTTGGCCAGGATCTCGATCCCCGCGACACCCGCGCCCGAGACCGCCTGATAGGTCGAAGCAACCAGCCGCTTCAGACCCGCTTCGGTATGCAGCGGCTTGAGCACCGGCATGACGGCCATGGTGGTGCAGTTGGGGTTGGCAACGATCCCCTTGGGCATCTCCGCCAGGGCATCGGGGTTCACTTCGGCGACGACCAACGGCACGTCCGGGTCCGAACGCCAGGCCGAACTGTTGTCGATCACGATCGCGCCCGCAGCGGCAACTTTTGGCGCGAGTGCCTTCGAGGTCGAGCCGCCAGCGGAGAAGAACACCACATCGAGGCCGGCATAGTCAGCCGTCTCGGCATCCTCGATCGTCACCGGCTGACCCTTGAAGTCCACCTGCTTGCCGGCCGACCGGGCCGAGGCGAACAGTCGCAGCGTGCCGACCGGGAAGTTCCGTTCCGCCAGCAGCTCGCGCATCATCGAGCCGACCAGGCCGGTCGCGCCGACCACGCCGACGTTGAGTTGCTGGTTATCGGAAAATCTCTGCACCATTGTCACATCTCCAGTCTTTGCGGGAGTTGCGGGGACCTGGCGCTTGCTGATGAAGGGCCCCGCATCTCGCGCGGGGCTTGGTTCGCTTGGGTTACGCCGTCGTCCAGCGCGCACCACGAACCGCCCCGCTGCCGCGAGTCGGTTTAATGGTAATCGGCTTGGTAGTGGCCATCAGCATGGAGGCGCCCCTAGCCTTGCTGCACTGCAATGTAAACGGCGTTTGTGCAGCTCAGGCTTCGGCGGCCGGAATGGCTGCGAGCATCCGCATCCGCACGGCGGTTACCTGTTCCAGCAGGTTGTGGACCAGGTTAAGATCGCCCTGGCTGAGCCGCGGGGCCTGGCTGAAAATCTCCACCGCCGGTTCGAGCAGGTCGATCAGGTCGGTCAGTTCCGCGGCGATTGCATCGCGCAGTTCACCGCCCGCCAGCTCTGCCGCAATCGGGAAGAACTGCTGTTCGGGCCGCTTCACGATCGTCGGAACCCCGGCGATCTGGCCCAGTTCAGCGGTCAGGTCATCGAGCAGCTTCCACTTGCGCGGAATCTCCAGCGACATGTTGCGAAGGGCCGAGGCATCGGCGGCCACCAGTTCAGGCGGCTGGGCCGGTGCGGGGCGCGTCGAGCGGAACAGGTTGAATGCGAGCGATGCCATACCGCAAGGTTTAGGTGATCTTGCTTAATGGAAAGTAAATGCACGACGAAGATCGGCAGCTCCCCCTTGCGCTCTGCCCCAGCCACCGCCACGTTCCTGTTTCGGATTGAAACGAAAGGTGCCCCGCGATGGCCGATGCCGAATATACCCCGCCCAAGGTCTGGACCTGGGACAAGGAAAGCGGCGGCAGGTTCGCCAAGATCAACCGGCCAATCTCCGGCGCAACGCATGACAAGGAACTGCCGGTTGGCGAGCATCCGTTCCAGCTCTATTCGCTCGGCACGCCTAACGGCCAGAAGGTCACGATCCTGTTCGAGGAGCTGCTGGAAGCCGGCTACAGCGATGCCGAGTACGACGCGTGGCTGATCAACATTGGCGAGGGCGACCAGTTCGGATCGGGCTTCGTCGCGATCAATCCGAATTCGAAAATCCCCGCCCTGGTTGACCGCTCGGGTCCGGAACCGATCCGCCTGTTCGAAAGCGGCGCAATGATGCTGCACCTGGCCGAGAAGTTCGGTGCCTTCATTCCGACCGACGCCAAGGGCCGCGCCGAATGCCTGTCCTGGCTGATGTGGCAGATGGGCAGCGCGCCATTCATCGGCGGCGGCTTTGGCCACTTTTATGCCTATGCCCCGTTCAAGATCGAGTACGCGATTGATCGCTACGCCATGGAAACCAAGCGGCTGTTCGACGTGGCCGACAAGCGCCTGGCCGAAGCGCGGTTCCTGGCAGGCGACGAATATTCAATCGCGGACATGGCGACCTACGCCTGGTTCGGCCTGCTCTATCGCGGCTTCGCCTATAACGATGCGGCCACCTTCCTCTCGCTCCACGAATATACCAACGTCGGACGCTGGGTGGAGGAGATCCTGGCCCGCCCGGCGGTGAAGCGCGGGCAGAAGGTCAATGTCGCCACCGGCCTGATTGAACGCCACTCGGCCGCCGATTTCGATAATCTGCCAGCGGAGCAATAGCCCCCTTCCCTCTGCCGCGCGGCATGCTAAAGGCCGCGCGGCTGCTGGGGCGTCGCCAAGTGGTAAGGCACCGGTTTTTGGTACCGGCATTCGCAGGTTCGAATCCTGCCGCCCCAGCCATCACGCCTATTGGTTCGACCTTGCGCATATTGCCAGTTCGCGCCATCGCCGGGTCAACCTAGAGGGCCCGTCATGTCCAGAATCGAACTCAGCCTGAATCCGTCACCCCGCGCCGCCGAAATCGCGGCCCGCGTCGAAGCTTTCGTCCGCGAGGTGGTGATCCGCTATGAACGCGATCCGCGCCGCGACCATCATGGTGCACCGCTGGACGAGCTGGTCTATGAAATGCGCGAACATGCCCGCGCTGCCGGCGTGCTGACCCCGCATATCCTGGCCGATGGCAGCCATCTGACCCAGCGCGAAACGGCGCTGGTGCTGATCAAGTCGGGCCTCTCGCCGCTTGGGCCCCTGGCCTGCAACACCATGGCCCCGGACGAGGGCAACATGTACCTGCTGGGCCACAAGGCGACCGAAGAGCAGAAGGACCACTTCCTCAAGCCGCTGGTCGAAGGCCGCGCCCGCAGCGCTTTCTTCATGACCGAACCGTCAGAGGATAACGGTGCCGGCTCCGACCCCTCGATGATGCTCACCACCTGCCGCCAGGATGGCAACCACTGGGTGATCAATGGCCGCAAGACCTTCATTACCGGGGCTGACGGGGCGAGCGTCGGAATCGTGATGGCCAAGGCTGAAGACGGCCCATATGCCGGGGGCGCCTGCATGTTCCTGGTCGATCTGCCCGATCCGGCAATCCGGATCGATGACGTGCCCAACACGATCGACAGCTCGATGCCCGGCAGCCACGCCACGGTCACCATCGATAACCTGCGCGTGCCGGCCAGCCAGATGCTGGGCGAGCCCGGCGACGGGTTCAAATATGCCCAGGTCCGCCTTTCCCCGGCGCGCCTCTCGCACTGCATGCGCTGGCTGGGCTGCTGCATCCGCGCGCACGAGATCGCCAGTGACTATGCCTGCCGCCGCATGGCTTTTGGCAAGGCGCTGATCGAGCACGAAGGCGTCGGTTTCATGCTGGCCGAGAACCTGATCGACATCAAGCAGGCCGAACTGATGATCGACTGGTGCGCGGGCGTGCTCGACACCGGCAGCCTCGGCACGACCGAAAGCTCGATGACCAAGGTCGCCGTATCCGAAGCGCTGATGCGGATCGCCGATCGCTGCGTCCAGGTGATGGGCGGCACCGGGGTGACCGACAAGACGATCGTCGAACAGGTCTTCCGCGAAGTCCGCGCCTTCCGGATCTATGATGGTCCGACCGAGGTGCACAAGTGGAGCCTCGCCAAGAAGGTTCGGCGCGACTGGCGCGAAGCCCAGGCCTAACCGCTAAAAGGAGTTCAGAGATGCAAGCAGTCCAGGCCTATTTCGAACAGACCGGCGGCCCCGAAGTGATCCAGTGGCGGACGGTCGAGCTGCCCGCCCCCGGCCCCGGCGAAGTGCTGGTGCGGCAAGAGGCGGTCGGGCTGAACTTCATCGATACCTATCACCGCACCGGGCTTTACCCGCAACCGATGCCCAGCGGGCTCGGCATGGAAGCGGCCGGCGTGGTCGAAGCGGTGGGCGAAGGCGTGACGCGGGTCGCACCCGGCCAGCGCGTCGCCAGCTTTACGGGCCCTGGCGCCTATGCCAGCGCCCGCATCCTGAAAGAGACGGACCTGTTCCCGCTGCCCGATGGCGTCGATTCCAAGACTGCGGCGGCAGTGCTGCTCAAGGGCGCGACGGTCGAGGCGCTGGCCGAGCGCTGCGCCCCGCTTGCCGCGGGCGAATGGGCGCTGGTCCCCGCGGCTGCCGGCGGCGTTGGCCTGCTGCTGGTGCAATGGCTGACGGCGCGCGGCGTGCGGGTGATCGGCACGGTCGGGAGCGCGGACAAGATTGAGCTCGCCCGGCAGGCCGGGGCTGAACTGGTGCTGCTGACCAGCGATCCGGAGCTCGCCGACAAGGTGCGTGCCGCCACCGACGGGGTCGGCGTGGCCGTCAGCTATGATGGCGTCGGCGCGGCCACCTGGGAAGCTTCGCTCAAGTCGGTCCGGCGGCGCGGCACGATCGTCAGCTTCGGCAATGCCAGCGGTCCGGTGACCGGGGTCAACCTGGGTGTTCTCGCCGCGCATGGCTCGCTGTTCGTCACGCGGATGACGCTGTTCGATTATTGGCGCGAACCGGCCGATGCCCTGTCTGGCGCAGCCAAGCTGTGGGACATGGTGGCCAGCGGCAAGCTGACTGTCACGATCGGCCAGACCTATGCCCTGACCGATGCGGCCCAGGCACACCGCGATCTCGAAGCCCGCAAGACAACGGGATCGACGCTGCTGCTGCCTTAATTGGCGTAGGTCGCGAACCAGATGACGTGGCGCGGGCCCTTGCCCCGGCCTTCAGCGTCATAACGGGCGCGGACTTCGACCTCGTCGACAGTGAAGCCGACGCTTTCCATGCGCCGGACGAACTTGTCGTCGCGCTCAGCCGACCAGATCGCCAGCACGCCGCCGGGAGCGAGCGCCTTGCGCGCATTGTGCAGGCCGGCCTTGCCGTAAAGCCGATTATTCTCGGGCCGGACCAGCCCGTCCGGACCGTTATCGACATCGAGCAGGATCGCATCGAACGGATCGGGCGCCAGCAGGATCGCATCGCCAACATCGTCCATCACCAGCCGGACGCGCGGATCGTCGAGGCAGCCGGCGGCAACTTCGGCCATCGGCCCGCGCGCCCACTGGATGATCTCGGGCACCAGCTCGGCCACGGTCACCCGGCCCTGCGGGCCCAGCCGGGCCAGCGCGGCGCGCAGGGTAAAGCCCATGCCATAACCGCCGATCAGCAGGTTCGGCGCGGACCTGCCCTTCAGCCGGTCGAGCGTCATGGTCGCCAGCGCCTCTTCCGAGCCGCGCATCCGGGTCGACATCAGCTCGTTATGGCCCATCACGATCATGAAATCGCGGCCGTGGGCGAACAGCTTGAGCTCCTCGCCGCCAGGGACCTGGGCCGTGCCCAGCAGTTCGCGCGTGATCACGCGGCGCGCTGGGCGCGCTCGCCGGCTTCGGCGTTGAGCATGTCGGCCAGCAGGAAAGCCAGTTCCAGCGACTGGGCCGCGTTGAGCCGCGGGTCGCAATGGGTGTGATAGCGATCGGCCAGCGTTTCTGAACTGATCGCCACGGCCCCGCCGACGCACTCGGTCACGTCCTGCCCGGTCATCTCGATGTGGATGCCGCCGGCATGAGTGCCCTCGGCGCGGTGCACCGCGAAGAAGCCGCGCACTTCATTGAGGATCCGGTCGAACGGCCGGGTCTTGTAACCGCTGCTCGCCTTGATGACGTTGCCGTGCATCGGATCGCACGACCAGACCACCGGGTGGCCTTCGCGCTTTACCGCGCGAACCAGCGGCGGCAGGCCGGCTTCGACCTTGTCATCGCCAAAGCGGCTGATCAGGGTGATCCGGCCAGGCTCACGGCCCGGATTGAGCAGGTCGAGCTGGCGCAGCAGCTCGTCCGGGGCCAGGCTGGGCCCGCACTTGAAGCCGATCGGATTGCCGACCCCGCGCAGGTACTCGACATGGGCCGATCCTTCGAAGCGGGTCCGGTCGCCGATCCACAGCATGTGGGCGCTGGTATCGTACCAGTCCCCGGTCAGTGAATCCTGGCGGGTCATCGCCTGCTCATAGCGCAGGTGCAGCGCCTCATGGCTGGTGTAGAAGCTGGTGCCCTGGAGCTGCGGCACGGTGCGCGGATCGATCCCGCAGGCTTCCATGAAGTCGAGCGCCTCACCGATCCGGGTGCTGACTTCGGCGAACTTGTCGGCCCAGGGCGAGCGGCCCATGAAATCGAGCGTCCACTGGTGGACCTGGCGCAGGTTGGCATAGCCCCCGGTCGAGAAGGCACGCACCAGGTTGAGCGTGGCGGCCGATTGCGAATAGGCCTGCAGCAGGCGCTGCGGATCGGGAATCCGAGCCTCAGGCGTGAACTCGATCCCGTTGATGTTGTCACCCAGGTAGCTCGGCAGCTCGACCCCGTCGATCACCTCGATCGGGGATGAGCGCGGCTTGGCAAACTGTCCGGCCAGCCGCCCGACCTTGATCACCGGCTGCTTGCTGGCAAAGGTCAGCACCACCGCCATCTGCAGCAGCACGCGGAAGGTGTCGCGAATGTTGTTCGGGTGAAACTCGGCAAAGCTTTCGGCGCAGTCCCCGCCCTGCAGCAGGAAGCCCTTGCCGGCGGCGACCTGGGCCAAATCGGCCTTCAGCGCGCGGGCTTCCCCGGCAAAGACCAGCGGCGGAAAGGTGGTCAGCGTCCCCAATACCTTGCCGAGCGCAGCCGCATCGGGATAGACCGGCAGGTGCCGGGCTTCGCGCGATTGCCAGCTTTCGGGGGTCCAGTTACTTGCCACTTTCCTGCTCCTTTGCGAGCGCGGCCCATAGCGCCGTCTGTTCGCAATTGCAAAAGACGAAAAGCCGATCGGCCCAATCAGGAAACAATCTGTCGCCTAGCGCCCGTCGGTCGGGGTCGCGGGCACTGGTTTCGCCGGCCGCGCGACAGCATTGGCCAGCGCCGCCCCCTGCGGCACGATCTGCGCCCGCCATGACCGTCCCGGCTGGAGGTACTTGCGGGCCAGGGCCTGCATCGCCTCGGGCGTGGTCCGGGTATAGTCGGGCAGCAGCGTGCGCAGCGCGGCGAACTTGGCCGGCTCGCTGCTCGCCCCTTCCAGCTGGAACATGAAGAAGGCGCTGCTGGTGCTGGCGCGCGACAACTGCTGGCGCAGCGGTTCTACCACGCGCTCCAGTTCATCGGCGCTGGGCGGCCGGGCGGCAAGATCGGCGGCGATTTCCTCGGCCGTGGCAAAGAATACCGGCAAGGCCTTGGGCGAAAGCTGCGCCATCGCGGTCATCGAACCGCCATTTTCCAGGTCCTGCGGCCAGGCATTGAAGACCTGCGGGGCATAGGCCTCGCCCAGCTTCTCGCGCATCGCATCGAGCAGGCGGTTCTGGAACAGGTTGGACAGGATCTCGAGCTGGCGGCTTTCCGAGATGCCGGCCATGCCGCCCCCGGTCGACCAGCTGATCAGCGCCGCGGCCTGGGTCGGATCGCCGCGATGGTCGAGCACGACCGGCTGCTGCGACGGCGGCAGGGTCGCAACCCGCGCTGGCTGCAATGGCGCGGCAGCAGGCTGGCGCGGCGCCAGGGCACCGAAGCTGCGCTCGAGCGCGGCCACGGCCTGCTCGCGGGTGAAGTCGCCGAACAGCTGCACTTCGATCGGCCCCTGCTCCAGGATCGGCTGCCAGACCTGGCGGAAGCCGTCTGGCGTTGCTGCCTCTACCTCTTGCGGGGTCGGGGTGCGGAAGCGCGGGTCGCGGCCACGTTGCAGGAATTCGAGATCGCGTTCGAGCACGCCCTGCGGCGAGGCCGAGAAGCTTTCATAGCGCAGCCTTGCCGCCGCCTTGGCGCGCAGCACCGGTCCGCTGTCCCACCGCGGCTGGGCAAACTTCTGCGCAAAGAGGTAAAGCTGGTCGGCCATGTCGGACGAGCGGGTATCGGCCGAGAACTGGAACGAGGCGTCCTGGATCGCGAAATCATAGCCCATCTTGCGGCCGGTGCTGATCCGGTCGAGCTCTTCCTGGCCAAGCTGGCCCTGGCCCGAGCCGACCAGCGCCATGTCGCCCAGCGAGATATAGGCGGCATCGCCGGCGGTGAAGGATCTGTAACCTGCGCCGAACCGCACCTTTACCGAGACCCGGCCCGGCTCGTCGGTGGTCGGCCAGAGCAGGACCTTTACCCCGTTGGCGAATTCGAGCTGTTCGATCCCGAGGATTCCGGTCGGGGCTTCGGCCACCAGCTTGCCCGGTGCCCCGATGGCGGGCATTTCGGCAAAGGAGATCGGCTTGCCGCCAGGGCGGGCCTTGGAATCGGCCAGGGCCGGAGCGGCCAGCGCGGCGGCCAGCGACGCCGCCTGGGCCTCGCCCGCATTGGGCGTGACATAGACTGCCCGCGTCACCGCGCCCTTGAACAGGCGGCGGGTATGGTCGAGCACGGCCTTGGGCGTGAAGAGCGCGCGCGAGCTGTTGAAGATTTCCAGCACCGTTTCGGGCGAGGCAATCGTCTCGCGAATATCCAGCGCGGTAACCATGTCATCAGCCAGCTTCGCCCCGGCGAGCAGGCGGCGCTGTTCGACCGAGCTTTCGAAGGCGACATTGAACTCGGCCACTTCGCGCTCGATCTCGTCCTCGCTTGGCGGGGTAGCAAGCGCGTCGGCAATCACGCCGCGCACTTCCTTGAGCGACTTGCCCCAGTTCTCGTCAAGCGGGGTGACCGAGACGAAGGTTGCATCGGCCGAACGGCTGACTTTCTCCTGGTTGACCTGGGCGAACAGGAAGCTGCCCCCGGCGCGCGCCCGTGCCTCAAGCCGCCGGTTGATGATCGACTGGGCCAGCGAATCCAGCATGATCCCCTGGTTGTAGGCGATGGTATCCTGCACCGGCCGCCATGGGCGCATCACCGCATAGGTCACCCCGCGCGGCAGATCCGGTTCGACCAGCACGCGGGTCTGCCCAACCGGGTTGGCCGGGTTGCTGCCGGCAGGAGCAACCGGATCGCCGAAGGCTGGTGCCGGCGCGGGTTTGCTGCTGGCCGGCCAATCGGCAAAGTGCTGGCGGACCATCGTTTCGATCTGCGCGGTCTCGACATCGCCGACGACGATGATCACGGCGTTCTCCGGCCGATACCAGCGCGAATGAAACGCGCGGACCGAGGCCTGGTTGGCCGCCTGCAACGTTTCGGAAGTGCCGATGACGGGACGGTTCGCCAGCCGCTGGCCGGCAAACAGGGTCTGCTGGGTCGCTTCGGAAACCCGCTCGGCCAGGCCGCCACGCTCGCGCTTTTCGGCCATCACGATCGGCACCTCGGTGCGGATATTCGCCTCGGTCAGCGCCGGGGCGATCATCATGCCGGAGAGGAGCTTCAGCGATTCATCGAGCTTCGCCGGGGTCGTATTGGGCAGGTCGAGCTTGTAGGTTGTGGCGACCGGGCTGGTCTCGGCATTGGTATCGCTGCCAAAGGTCGCGCCGAGCCGCTGCCAGGTGGGGATCGCCGCCCCTTCGGTCAGGTAGCGCGACTGGCGGAAAACCAGGTGTTCGAGCAGGTGGGCAAAACCACGTTCGCTGTCTTCCTCGTGCAGCGAGCCGACATCCATCCGCACCCGGATCGCAACCTGGCCGGGCGGCACGCCATTCTTGCGCACGGCATAGCGCACGCCGTTCGCCAGCTCGCCAAAGACCCATTCCTTGTCCTGCGGCACGTCGCTGCCGCGATAGAGCCAGGGGCCGGTCGCCGGCTTGGTCGGAGCAGCGGCCGGTTGCGCCTTGGGCTGCGCCTTGGCAGCGGGCCTGACCTGGCCGGCAATCGGCTGGACACCCAGCGCCAGCAGCGGAAGGACAAGGGCAAGACGGCGCAGCGCGCGGAACGGAGATTGCATGGTGCGGCTATAAGCCCGGCGAAGGTGAAGGGCCAGTGAATAGCCGGTCCGCCTGCCCGGTTCCCCAAAGCAGAAGGGGGCGGATTGCCCGCCCCCTTCGCCTTGTTCGCCGGATGGTTCAGCTTACCACTTGAAGCGGAGCGAAGCCCCATAGGTGCGCGGCTGGTTCGGATAGGCCGAGACCGAACCCGACTGCGCCACCGAATCGAAGATCTGCACCAGGTAGCGGTTGTTGGTGAGGTTGCGGCCCCACAGGCTGAACTCGATCCCGTTCATCATCGCATAGGTGACCGAGGCGCTGATCTCGCTCACTTCGCGGGTGAAGGGACGCGCCGCATCGAAGGCCGGCTGGTACGAAGTCACCTGGCCCAGGGCATTGCGCTGGATGAAGGCCGGCAGGCCTTCTGCGATCTGGACTTCCGATTCCCAGTGCCAGTCGCCGCGCAGGATCAGGCGGTCGCCGCTCGCCAGTTCCTTGTTCCACTGCGCACCAATCGTGGTCGACAGGCCCGGAATGCCGGCCGGCTTGGTGCCCGACAGGTCACCCACGGCCGAGGCCGCGAAGCTGTCGTACTTCGGATCGAGGTAGGCCAGCGACAGGTTGAGGCTGAGCGATTCGGTCGGCTTGACCGAACCATCGAATTCCACCCCGTAGGTCGACTGCTTGCCGGCATTGGCCAGGGCGAACCCGGTGCCGGTGAAGACGTTCGACTGGAACCCGGTGATGGTCTGGTTGAACAGCGTCAGGTTGGCCGTGGCGATGCCCCAGTTGGCCTTCAGGCCCAGTTCGATCACCTTGGCGTTTTCCGGACCGGCATAGCGCGAACCGGTGGTCAGGTTCGGCACGGCCAGGCCTGCCGTGCGCAGCGCCGCCAGATCGCTCGCCAGCGGACGGCTATCGCGCGAGAGGTTGAACGAGCTGGCCTTGAAGCCGGTCGCATAGGAGGCATAGGCATTGACCCTGTCGGTCACTTCCCAGGCCAGGCGCGCGGTCCAGGTCCACTTGCCGTCGCGGGTCTTGCCGCTTTCGACCGCGTTGGGGATGTTCAGGAACGGCGGCAGGAACTGCAGCGGGCGCAGGCCCAGCAGCGGGTTCAGCGCCGGGTTGCTGCTGCCGCCAAGGGCCACGAAGTCCAGCCGCGAGAAGACATCGGTGCTGACGGTGTTCGTGACAACGTCCTTCTTGTCCTTGGTATAGTTGCCGCCCAGGGTCAGGGTCAGCGCGCTGCCCAGCTTGACGTCGACGTTGCCGAAGACCGACCAGGCGGTGTTGTCCATCGACAGGTCATCGAACATCCCCTGCCCGGCGCGCTGGAACGTGCCGGCGGGCAGGCTGAGCAGCGTTTCAACCTGCGTGACCGCGCCGCCCGACAGCAGGTTGGCATAGGGACGGAACGCCGTGCCATAGGTCAGCGTGTTCTTGTACTTGACGCTTTCGTCGAAATAGAACCCGCCGACCATCAGGTCGACCACGTCGAGGAAGTTGGCGTTGAGGCGCAGTTCCTGCGTGAAGGTATCGATGTTCACATCGCCCAGGTTCTGGCCGATCAGGTCACCGCTGGTGAAGTCGGAATCCTGGTTGGTCAGGCTGGCGCTGCTGCGATAGGCCGTGATCGAGGTCAGCTTGAGCGGACCGAACTGGTAATCGACCTGGCCGGAAAGGCCCCAGTTCTCGATCTTGTTCGACGAGGGGAAGTTCGAATAGCTCACGTCGGCAAACGGCGTGGCTGAGCTGTTGACGCGGCCGCCCAGCAGTTCGATCGCAGTGGTGGCACCGGAGCGGCGCACATTGACCACGGCGCAGCAGACTTCGTCGATCTTGTCGTAGTCCGCGATCAGGCGGACCTTGAGGGCGTCGGTCGGCTCGAACTTGAGCTGGCCGCGCACGAACCAGCGGTCACGTTCGTTGGCCTTGCCGTTATAGCCCAGGTCGGTGACGTAACCGTCGCGCTTGTTGATCCCGGCCGAAACGCTGGCGGCAATGTTTTCAGTGATCGGGCCGGTGACGTATCCCTTCAGCACCAGGGCATCATAGTTGCCATAGCTGGCCTCGACGCTGCCCTTGAACTTGAACGAAGGCTCGCGCGTGACCATCGAGATGACGCCGGCGCTGGCGTTCTTGCCGAACAGGGTCGACTGCGGACCGCGCAGCACTTCGACGCGCTGGACATCGGGCAGATCGCCGATCTGGGCGGCGGTGCGGCTACGATAGACGCCATCTACGAACACGCCGACCGAAGGCTCGATGCCGGGGTTGTTGGCGCCGTTGCCGAAGCCGCGGATGATGAAGTTGGTGTTGGCGCTGGACTGCAGCTGCGACACGCGCAGCGAGGGGACCAGGGTCTGCAGGTCCTTGAGGTCGCGGACCTGGGCGCGCTCGATCGTCTCGGCAGTGGTCACCGATACGGCCACCGGCACGTCCTGGAGGGTCTGCTCGCGCTTGGTTGCGGTGACGACGATTTCGTTGCCGTCGGCAATTTCTTCTTCAGGCGCGTCGGGGGCAGGCTGGGCCTCCTCGACCTGGGCCTCCTGGGCATAGGCAGTTGCGGGAAGGGCGACGGCGCCGAGCAGTGCGGCGCGGATCAGATGCTTTCTCATGGCGCGGGCCTCTAGCGGGTGCGAAAGAAAATACCAATACCGCACAAGATACCGATTCACTTGCCCGGAAGGCCCGGTTGGGCTAGGGGCGCGCCATCAATGTTGCGGCGCAGCAAATCGCCGCTCTCCCCCTGAACCGAAAGCCTACCCAATGTCCGCCCCGCTGCCGCTGCGTAATATCGCCATTATCGCCCACGTCGACCACGGCAAGACCACGCTGGTCGACCAGCTGTTCCGCCAGTCCGGCACCTTCCGCGACAACCAGCGCGTGGAAGAGCGCGCGATGGATTCGAACGACCTCGAAAAGGAGCGCGGGATCACCATTCTGGCCAAGTGCACCTCGGTCGAATGGAACGGCACCCGCATCAACATCGTCGACACCCCCGGCCACGCCGACTTCGGCGGCGAGGTGGAACGCATCCTCTCGATGGTCGACGGCGTGATCCTGCTGGTCGACAGCTCTGAAGGGGCCATGCCGCAGACCAAGTTCGTGACCGGCAAGGCGCTGGCACTGGGCCTGCGTCCGATCGTCGTGGTCAACAAGGTCGACCGTCCGGACGAGCGCATCCAGGAAGTGCTCGACGAAGTGTTCGACCTGTTCGTCAGCCTCGACGCCAGCGACGAGCAGTGCGATTTCCCGGTGCTCTATGCTTCGGGCCGCAATGGCTATGCCAACGAAGATCCGAGCCTGCGTGAGGGCACGCTGACCCCGCTGTTCGAAAAGATCGTCGATCACGTCCCGCCGCCGGCCGCCGATGTCGACGGTGAGTTCAAGTTCCTGGTGACGCTGCTCGATCGCGACAACTTCCTCGGCCGGATCCTGACGGGCAAGGTCCAGTCGGGCACGGTCAAGGTCAACTCGCCGATCCACGCGCTCGACCGCGAAGGCAAGCTGGTGGAAACCGGCCGCGCCAGCAAGCTGATGGCCTTCCGCGGCCTGGAACGCGTGCCAGTGGAAGAAGCCCGCGCCGGTGACATCATTTCGATCGCCGGCCTGACCGATGCGACCGTGGCCAACACCATCTGCGACCCCTCGGTTACCGTGCCGCTCTATGCCCAGCCGATCGACCCGCCGACCCTGTCGATGCGCTTTGCCGTGAACGACAGCCCGATGGCGGGCCGCGAAGGCAGCAAGGTCACCAGCCGCATGATCCGCGACCGGCTGGAACGTGAAGCCGAATCGAACGTCGCCATCCGCGTTACCGAATCTGCCGACAAGGACAGCTTCGAAGTGGCCGGCCGCGGCGAACTGCAGCTCGGCGTGCTGATCGAGACGATGCGCCGCGAAGGCTTCGAACTGGGTATCAGCCGCCCGCGCGTGCTGTATGGCACTGACGAGAACGGTGGCCGGACCGAGCCTTATGAAACCGTGGTCATCGACGTCGATGACGAACACTCGGGCACGGTTGTCGAGAAGATGGCGATCCGCAAGGGCGAGATGACCGACATGCGCCCCTCGGGCGGCGGCAAGACCCGGATCACCTTCATCGCTCCCAGCCGCGGCCTGATCGGCTATCACGGCGAATTCCTGTCCGACACGCGCGGCACCGGGATCATGAACCGCCTGTTCGACAAGTACGGCCCCTACAAGGGCGCGATCGAAGGCCGCCCCAACGGCGTGCTGATCTCGAACTGCGCCGGGGAAGCCGTGGGCTATGCGCTCAACATGCTGGAAGAGCGCGGCGCGCTGTTCGTGCGGCCGCAAGACAAGATCTACGAAGGCATGATCATCGGCGAAAACGCCAAGCCGGATGACCTTGAAGTCAACCCGATGAAGTCGAAGCAGCTGACCAACTTCCGCTCGACCGGCAAGGATGACGCGATCCGCCTCACCCCGCCCCGGATCATGACGCTGGAACAGGCGATCGCCTATATCGACGACGACGAAATGGTCGAAGTCACGCCCAAGTCGATCCGGCTGCGCAAGGCGCTGCTTGACCCGCATGAGCGCAAGAAGGCTTCGCGCAAGAAGGAAGCGGCATAAGCTATGGATAACGCAGGCTCGCTGCCTGGCGCAGCGGACGCTGCGCCATTTGCCGCCCTTCTCCCCCAGCCGCTCGCCAAGGCCCTGACCGGCCGTGGCTACACCGCGCTGACCGCTGTCCAATCCGCCGTGATCGAGCCCGAGGCCCAGGGCCGCGATCTCGTCGTCTCGGCTCGCACCGGCTCGGGCAAGACCGTCGCCTTCGGCCTTGCCATGGGCATGGAGCTGCTGGCTGACGGGCAATTGCCCCCGGCCGGCGCGCCGCTCGCGCTGATTGTCGCCCCAACCCGCGAACTCGCGCTGCAAGTCAGCCGCGAGCTTGACTGGCTGCTGGCCGGCACGGGCGCCACCGTCACCACCTGCGTCGGCGGGATGGACCCATCGCGCGAACGCCGCGCGCTGTACCAGGGTGCGCACTTCGTGGTCGGCACGCCCGGCCGCCTGCGCGACCATCTCGAACGCGGCGCGCTGATGTTGTCGGGCCTGCGCTTTGTCGTGCTCGACGAGGCCGACGAGATGCTCGACATGGGCTTCCGCGAAGACCTGGAAGAACTGCTCGACGCGACGCCATCGGCGCGGCGCACCCTGCTGTTCTCGGCTACCCTGCCCAAGCCGATCGTCGCACTGGCCCGGCGTTACCAGAACGACGCGCTGCGGATCTCGACCGTTGGCGACGAGCAGGGCCACGGCGATATCGCCTACCAGGCCGTCACCGTCTCGCCCTCCGACATCGAGAACGCGGTGGTCAACCTGCTGCGCTTTCACGAAGCCGAAACGGCGATGCTGTTCTGCGCCACGCGCGACAATGTCCGCCACCTCCATGCCACCCTGGTCGAGCGTGGCTTCGCGGCCGTCGCCCTTTCGGGCGAGCACAGCCAGAACGAGCGCAACCAGGCGCTGCAGGCGCTGCGCGACAAGCGCGCCCGGGTCTGCGTGGCGACCGACGTCGCCGCCCGCGGGATCGACATCGCCTCGCTCAGCCTAGTGGTCCACGTCGAGATCCCCCGCGATGCCGAGGCCTTGCAGCACCGCTCGGGCCGCACCGGCCGCGCCGGCAAGAAGGGCACCGCTGTCATCGTGGTCCCCTACCCGCGCCGCCGCCGGGTCGAGATGATGCTGCGCGGCGCCCGCATCGATGCCGAGTGGATGGAAGTCCCCGGCCCCGAGGCGATCCGCGCCCAGGATCACGAACGCCTGATTGCCACCCTGACTGCGCCGATCGAGCCGAGCGAGGCCGAGAGCGAATTGGCCGGCCGCCTGCTCGCCACGATGGGCCCGGAAGAACTGGCGCTTGCGCTGGTCCGCGCCCACGCCAGCCGCCTGCCCGCGCCCGAAGAGCTGATCGACATGTCGGCCCGCACCAAGCCTTCGGGCGAGGCGCGGCCGGTCCATCACCGCGAAGGGTTTGACGATACCGTCTGGTTCCGCATGGACATCGGCCGCCGCCACAACGCCGATCCGCGCTGGCTGCTGCCACTGCTGTGCCGCCGCGGCCACGTGACCCGCAACGAGATCGGCGCGATCCGGATCACCCCGAACGAAACCTTCTTCCAGATCCCCCGCGCGCTCGAAGCCAAGTTCCGCGCCGCTGTCGCCCGCACCGCCCAGCCGGGCAGCGAGGACGAAGGCGGTATCACGATCGACGTCTCGCCCGAAACCCCGCGCGATGCCGCCCGTGAAAATCGCCCCCGCACTGACCGCGGCAATGACCGCGGCCCGGGCGGCCCCGGTGGCCCAGGCGGTCCCGGCGGCGGCCCGCGCGGCCGTCCGCCGTTCAAGGGCAAGCCTGGCGGCCACGCCAAACCCCACCGCAAGGGCCCGCGCCCCTAAAAGCTACCCAAAAGGCGGTAGTTCCAGGCGGAACGGTGGCCTTGCGAGCAATCATGGCACCGCTTAGTGCTGCCGCTGCAACCTGTAGCGGAGTACTGCCATGAAGCGCGCGACCATCCTGCTTTGCGCCAGCCTTGCCCTGCTGGCCCAGCCCGCCCTGGCGCAGGAGCAGCAGGCCAAGCTGCGCCCGGTGGCGGAGCAGATCGGTGCAGGCGGCCGCCCCGCTGGCGCGCCGTGGTCGCGCAGTCCGGTCTATGCCCGGGGTGGCATGGCGGCGACGGCCCATCCGCTGGCGACGCAAATCGCGCTCGACGTGCTGAAGGCGGGCGGCAATGCGGTCGATGCGGCGATTGCGGCCAATGCCGCGCTGGGGCTGATGGAGCCAACCGGCAATGGCATCGGCGGGGACCTGTTCGCGATCATCTATGATCCCAAGACCGGCAAGCTGCATGGCCTGAACGGGTCGGGCCGCAGCCCCAAGGGCCAGACGCTGAAGCAGCTGCAGGCCAAGCTGGGCAATGCCAAAAGCCTGCCGCCGCTGGGCCATCTGCCAGTGACGATCCCCGGCACGGTCGATGCCTGGTTCACCATGCACGCCCGGTTCGGCAAGCTGCCGATGGCCGAGCTGCTCGCGCCGACGATCCGCTATGCCCGCGAAGGCCACCCGGTCGCCCCGGTGATCGCCGAATATTACCGCCGCGCGTTCCGCAATTTCGATCGCAATGCCGACAAGTTCGATTTCGCCAATGCGCGGGCGACCTGGTTCGCGAATGGTGCGTCACCCAAGGCCGGCGAGGTGTTCCGCAACCCGGACCTGGCCAATACGCTGGAGCGGATTGCCACTAACGGCCGCGATGAATTCTACCGCGGGCAGAGCGCCAAAGTGATGGTCGATTACCTGCGCCGCCAGGGTTCGGCCTATGCGCTGGAGGACTTTGCCGCCCACCGCAGCGACTGGTTCGAGCCGGTCTGCGTGGCCTATCGCAAGGGCTATGAGCTGTGCGAGCTGCCGCCCAACACGCAAGGCTTCGCCGCGTTGCAGATGGTCAATATCCTCAAGAACGTCGACCTGGCGCAGTGGGAGCGCGGCAGCCCCGAAGTGCTGCACTACATCACCGAGGCCAAACGGCTGGCGCATGCCGATGTCGCCAAGTTCTATGCCGACCCGTCTTTCGCGCCCTTCCCCATGGACCTGCTGTCGGGCGACTATGGCAAGCAGCGTTTCGCCCTGATCGATCCCAAGCGCGCGACGCCCGAGTTCGCGCCGGGTGAGCCCAAGCCCGAACCCAAGCTGGAGGGGCCGGGCGATACGACTTACATGACCGTGGTCGACAAGGACGGGCTGATGGTCAGCCTGATCCAGTCCAACTATCGCGGCATGGGCAGCGGCCTGACGCCGGATGGGCTGGGCTTCATGTTCCAGGACCGGGGCGAGCTTTACAGCCTCGATCCCAAGCACGCCAATGCCTATGCGCCGGGCAAGCGCCCGTTCCAGACGATCATCCCGGCCTTCGTGAAGAAGGATGGCCAGCCCTATATGACGCTGGGCCTGATGGGCGGGGCGATGCAGCCGCAGGGCCATGTCCAGGTGCTTATCAACCTGGTCGACTACGGCATGAACCTGCAGGAAGCCGGCGATGCCGCGCGGCTCAACCACGAAGGCGGGCGCGAGCCGACCGAGCCGTCAACCGGCCCGACGATCGATCCGCTCGGCACGCTTTATGTCGAACCCGGGATCCCGGCGGCGACCGTCGCGGCGCTACAGGCAATGGGCCACAAGGTCGAAGTGGTGAAGGATGGTGCGATGTTCGGCGGCTATCAGGCGATCGCCCGCGATCCCAAGACCGGCGTACTGACCGGCGCGACCGAAATGCGCAAGGACGGGCAGGCGCAGGGGTACTGACGCCCAAGCAGTTTCGGGCCTGCACCGGATCTGCACCGCAAGACCACTGCCGCGCCAGCACGGCCTGCGCGCGGCTGCGCTAGAGCCGCTCCTGCATTCAGGGGAGATTTCGCATGTCGGCCATCCATCGCCACGGGTTCTGGCTCAAACTGGTGCTGGCCATAGCGCTGGTCGCGCTGGCGGACCGGGTGTTCTACCAGGGCGGGCATAGCC
>JBEGOD010000140.1:0-7016 GCA_041182185.1 Pseudomonadota bacterium | reverse complement strand
GGTCAGCGCGGCAATGGCCGGCAGGGGGAGCTGCAAAGTCTGCATTACGGCTCGGCACCATTGCCGTTGCCGGTGTCCGGATCGATCACGATCGGCAGGGGCTGACGGCCGGGCAAGGTGACATGGTAATTCAGCGCATAACGCGCGGTCTTGGCCGGATCGTCGGCTGGTCGGCGGGTGAACGTGCTGCCATCGGTCATGGTGTTGAAGTTCTCGATCCGGATGAGCTTGCCCTTCAGCGGGCCGTCGAGCGCGCTATCATCGACGCGCGCAACGAAGAAGGTGTCATTGGCGGCGGCCGGATTGCCGTTGCTGAGCTTCGCACCGAACGAGATCAGCTGACGGTTATCGAGCGTCACATCGGCGCTGTCGTAATAGACAAATATCTCGTGCTGGCTGTTGCAGCCCAGGTCGATGAAGTCGTCACGGTCGTAGCTGCCATCCTTGCGGCGATAGAGCTTGGCCTCGGCGTCGGGCTTGCCTGGCTGGAGCTCGGACAGCTTGCGGCGACCGGGGACGACCTTCTTGAGTACGCGCAAGGCCTGGGCCAGCCTTGCCTCGGCCGTGTTGTTGGCTGGATCGTCGATCGCAAAACTGGCGTGGTTGGCACCGATCCGCCAGGCACCGGGCGAGTCGATCCGGATGATCGTCACATAGCTTGGCGCAAAGGTGATGCTGGTTGGCCGCCGCGCCAGGTCATGCGGATCGATGCCGGGATCGGTTCCGGGAAGGCTCATGGACGGTCTCCTTGTTCAAGTTGCGCGATCATGCGCGAATACCGGGCCAGTTCCTCGGGCGGAAAGGCGCGGCGCAGGACTTCGTAATGGCGGCGGGCTTCGCGGACGAAGGCATCGGCCTCGGGGCGGTTGGCGGCCTGTCCGGCTTTCGCCGCGATCCAGGCCAGGCGCAGCTGCTGGCCATTGAGGCTGCGGTCATCGGGCCGTTCCGCAGCCAAGACGGCATAGGCGGTCAGCGTCTTCCGGGCCCGGGCAAATCCGCTGTCGAGCCGGCCAGCCTTGACCTCCAGCTCGGTCGCACCGATTTCCGGCCAGAGCCGCCGCTCGCGCAGTTGGCGGTTGTCCGGCTCGGCTTTCAACAAGGCGTCGAGGATCGCCGCCTCCTCGCGGCGCAGGCTGAGGGCGCGGTCGAACTGGCGGTCCTTGCCCACGACATCTGCCTGCCAGCCAATCCGGTTGGCCAGGTCGAGCCGGGTCTGCCGCGTTGCCGCGGGTAGCCGCACCGCCTGCTGCATCAGCCCGGTCGCCTTTTCACACCAGGGCAAGGCCTGCCTGGCGTCCTTGCTCTGCCGCATCGTCAATTCGCACAGGTTGCCGTTGGCATAGCCCAGTTCCATCAGCGTGCGCAGGCTGCCCGGCTCGCGCCGGGCCAGGGCTTCGGCTTGTGCCAGGTAGGCGCGCCAGTGCCGCCCAGTCGATTCCAGGTTGCCTTGCTGCCAGGCAGCAAAGCCAGTCCAGAACTCGCTTTGGGCGTGAGCGAAGATTGCGTCGGCAGCGTCTGGCCGCTGCACGAGCACGGCGGCAGTGGTGCGGGTGGCTTCCTGGAATTTGCGCTCGGCCTCGGCAAAGCGGCCGCGCTGGGCCTCGTCCTCGCCCATGGCCTGGAGCAGGCGAGCCCGGCGAGTCAGGCTGTCAGCGGGCAGGGCTGCGAGGTCCTGCTGCGAATAGTGCGCCATGGCGCGGGCATTGACCGCATCCATCACCTTCAGTCCGGCGGCGCCCTTCAGATCGCTGCGCAAATCCGTCAGCATGAACTCGACCATCCCCTCGGCGCTGGCGCGCTGGCGCTCTGCCTCGGCGCGGGCGCGGATCGCCAGCACGAGCAAGGCGCTGAGGACTAGGCTGAGCAGCAGTGCCGCCGCCGTGACGGCCATCACGCGGCGCTGCCGGGACTGGGCCTCGCGCTGCACCAGCCGGTCAAGCGGGTGGCCGGTCAGCCCGGCGACGATCTTGAGCAGGCCAAGGCGCTTGCCGTCGGCGCCCTTGCGGAAGTCCGCGGCCAGCGGCTCGACCGCGCGGCCCTGGTGCGCGATCAGGGCCGGCGGAAAGGCAATTGCCGGCTCGCCCTCGATCAGCGCGGCCAGTACCGGGCGATCCGGATGGATGGTCCGGAACAGGGCGATTTCCTGGTCGACCCAGCGGCTGACCTGGGCGCGGGGACTGGCGACAACAATCAGCGCCGCCGATTGCGCCAGCGCCTCGCGGACCTGGTCGGAAAGATCGGGGGCCGCGGCCAGTTCGGCGCGGTCGATGAATACCGGGGCCAGCCGCTCGGGGCGGTTATCGCGGCTATCAGGCTGGGCAAACCGCTCAATCCGGCGATGCAGCCAGTTGGCAAAGCGGGTGTCGGCATGGCTGTAGCTGATGAAGGCCCGGTACCGAGGCGCCTTGGCCGGCGCAGGCTGCTGCTCCATCACGAATCCCCCGGTTGCGATTGGAAATTAGGTGCTTGCGCGGGGTTTGCAATGGCGCGCTCGCGCAATTTTATGTCCCCGGGCAGCTCGCCAGGTGTGGCACTAACGCTACGGTTTGCAGGCGATCTAACCAATCGATTAAAACCTGTTGTCAAGCGCGGCAGTCGGTGATCTATTCGTATGCGCAACCGCCCGAATAAGGGCCGGGCAAAAAAGGAGAGTGGGCTGATGAGGGGTAAGCTGACCCTGCTGGCTGGCGTCTGCGCCGCAGCAACTGCAATTCCTGCGTATGCGCAGGGAACCAATGCGAACGACGACGAGAATGTGATCATCGTCACCGCGCAGCGTTCGAACGAACGCCTGCAGGACGTGCCGATCGCGGTTTCGGCGTTCAACTCCGAGGCGCTGGAAAAGCAGCAGATCAAGAACACGTCGGACTTGCAGCTGACCCTGCCCAACGTGACCTTCACCAAGGGCAACTTCACCGGTTCGAGCTTCACCATCCGCGGGATCGGTGACCTCTGCGTGGGCGTGACCTGCGACAGCGCCACCGCCATCCACATGAACGACGCGCCGCTCTATGCGACCCGCCTGTTCGAAAGCGAATTCTACGATCTGGCCCAGGTCGAAGTGCTGCGCGGTCCGCAGGGTACCCTGTTCGGTCGTAACGCGACTTCGGGCGTGATCAACTTCCGCACCGCTCGCCCCGACCTGTCGGGCATGTCGGCCAATGCTGAAGCCGAATATGGCAACTACAACACCGTCAAGGTCAAGGGCATGATCAATGCCCCGATCGGCGACACCGTTGGCGTTCGCCTGGCCGGCTTCTTCCTGAGCCGCGATGGTTACACCACCAACCTGTTCGACAATTCCAAGATCGATGACCGCAACCTCTGGGGCGCCCGCGCCTCGGTGCGCTTCGAGCCGAGCTCGTCGACCACCATCGACCTGATGGCGCAGTACTTCCATGAGCGCGATAACCGCATGCGCATCCAGAAGCAGCTGTGCCAGCGCGACCCGACGGGCGTGATGGGCTGCTTGAACGGCAGCCGCGACTATTCGACCACCAATGCCAACTCCAGCTTCGTTGGCGTGCTGACCTCGCGCGAATTCCTCGCCGCGAACGGCATCCCGGCGGCCTTCGGTCTCGGCAGCCTCTATGGCGCCGATCCTTATGCCGGCGTGGTCAACCCGGCCGATCCGCGCGTGGTCAACACCGACTACACCCCGACCTACTTCGCCGAGGAATGGATCGTCCAGGGCTCGCTCGAGCAGGAACTGGGCAATGGCCTGAACCTCAAGGTCAGCGGCAACTGGCAGCAGACCGCGGTCGACTCCTCGCAGGACTATAACAACTCGGTCCAGAACCGTGCTGGCTTCGCGACGGGTCTCAATACCCTGGCTGCAGCCGCAGCTGGCGGTATCCCGGGTCTGCCGGCGTCGTATTTCGCGCCGCTCGCGGCCGCGTTGATCCCCAATGGTCCGGGCGGCACGCTCTGCACCTCGCTGTCTGAAACCAGCGGCATGGGGGCCTTTGGCGCCAATCGCCAGCGGCTCTGCTCGCCGACCCCGCAGGACTTTGACCGTTCGAACCAGAACACTGAAAGCTGGTCGGCTGAAATGATCCTGTCGTCCGATTGGGACGGCATGTTCAACTTCCTGCTTGGTGGTATCTACGGCAAGGGGGCGATGAGCGAGAACAGCTACTATGTGAACTCGTTCGGCATCGATTACCTGACCGGCCTGCTTGGCTCGTTCAACGCCCTGGGCCGCGCTGGCCTGGCCGCCATCCCGGGGGCTACGCCGCCCGCACCCGGCTTCCTGGGTACGCCGTTCTACCGCAACAACAGCGATCAACTCGACATCAAGACCTACGGCATCTTTGGTGAAGCCTACTTCAAGTTCAACGACCAGCTGAAGCTGACCGTGGGTCTGCGCTACAACAATGACGAAAAGACCGTCAAAGCGCACACTACCTTGGCCAACTTCCTGGTGCCTTATGGTACCACGGATGCCTTCAACTCGCCCTATGTCTACGGTTATGCCGTAACGGGCGCGCCGGTTACCTCGCGGCTCCAGCCGTTCGATGCCGATCCGGCCACGGCCTGCACGATCAACAGCACCACTGCCAGCGGTACGCTGACCGCTGCCAACATCAGCGGGTGCGAACTGTGGCAGGTCCGCAACGTGAAGTTCAGCGAATGGACTGGCCGCGCGGTGCTGGATTACCAGATCACCCCGGACAACCTGGTCTACGCATCGTTCTCGCGGGGCTACAAGTCGGGCGGTATCAACCCGCCGCTGTCGCCGGTCTTCTCGGTGCCTGAAGGCTTCGGTCCGGAAACGGTCACTGCCTTCGAAGTGGGTTCGAAGAACACCTTCGGCAACGTGCAGCTGAACGTCACCGGCTTCTACTACAAGTACAACGACCTCCAGCTGTCGCGTATCGTTGCCCGGACCTCGGTCAATGACAACGTCAGTGCGAACATCTGGGGTCTGGAAGCCGAAGCGATCTTCCGTCCGACCCGCGAGCTGACGATCAACATGAACGCCAGCTACCTGAACACCAAGGTTTCGGAGGACAAGCTCCTTGCCAACCCGCGTGACTTCGGGGCCGGCCGTGCGGACGCGGTGATCATCAAGGACATCACCAACGGTGCAAACTGCGCCGTGGCTTCGAACACCGGCAGCGCCGCAGGCGTCAACGGGTTCGTCAACCAGGTGAACACCCTGATCAACGCGGGCGCGGTGACCGGTAATGCTGGTGCAAACCTACAGCCGACCACGGCCTTCCCTTCGGGTAGCGGCCTGAACTCGACCGGGGCCTTCAGCATCTGCGCCGCGCTTAATGCGCTCGCGCCGAGTGTCGGGGCAGCCTTCGGTGGTGTGACCGTCTACTCGTCGGGCATCGCGACCAACATCAAGGGCAACAAGCTGCCTGGCGCACCGGACTACAAGTTCTCGGCTGGTGCCCAGTACGCGATCCCGATGGGCGAGATGACCGTGACCCCGCGTGCGGACTTCATCTACACCGGCAAGTCCTTCGGCAACATCTTCAACGGTTCGATCAACGAGATCCCGAGCTACACCCAGGTGAACGCTCAGATCCAGCTTGATGGTGCCGACAAGAAGTGGTTTGCCCGCCTGTGGGTGCAGAACCTGTTCGACAAGGACGCGATCACCGGTCTCTATGTGACCGACCAGTCCTCGGGTAACTATACCAACATCTTCACGCTGGAACCGCGTCGCTATGGCATTACCGCCGGGATCAAGTTCTAAGCGCGATACCGACTAGTCCTGGGAGGGACACCAGGGGCTCCGGACTTCGGTCCGGGGCCCCTTTTTCTATCCAGCATCGAGCAGTCCAGCGGGCAAAGGAAAGCCCCCTTGCCCGGCCCGGAAGTTCCGGATGGACAAGGGGGCCAGAGGATGGCCGACCGTCAGGTGGTCTTGGGGGGCGGTCAGGCCACGAGGGACGCTTCGATGGCGATCCGGATCGCCTCAGAGGTGTGCTGCGCCCCCATCTTGGTCAGCATGTTGGCCCGGTGGATTTCCACGGTGCGCGGGCTGATTTCCAGCTGTTCGCCAATCAGGCGGTTCGACAGGCCAACCGCGACACCGGCCAGCACTTCGCGTTCGCGCCGGGTCAGGCGCTGCACCCGGCTGCGGGCGCGGGCTTCGCGCAGCTTGAGGCTGCCCAGCGCCGCGCCGGTCGATTCCGCCCCGATCAGGGCACCGATTACCTGGGCCGCATCGCACGGCCAGGTCAGGTAATCGACCGCGCCCGCCAGGACCGCCTTGACCACCTGGTCGGTGCAGGGGTCCTCGGCAAAGGCGATGATCGGCAGCCAGCGGCCATTCTCGGCCATCAGCGTGACCAGCTCGGCCACGGCTTCGTCGCAGTCCTCGACCATGATGGCCTCGGCACGCGGCCAGGAATGGGAAAGCTCATCGATCGTCTCGAACGGCTCGACATGGATTCCGCTGTTCGAAAACGTGTGCGTCATGGCGGCGCGGCGGCGCGAATTCTGGTCGACCACGGCAATGGTTCGGCGTCTATCCATCAGTGTGCCCCCTTAGCGGTATGTGCCTAGGGATATTGACCCAAGTGGTTCGGCCCGGCGCGCAGGGTTGCCCCGGATTCCGAGGCGGATGGCGCGGGAAAACCCCTAGTCTGCACCAGAAGATCCGCTGAAAACCGGGCATCGCGATCACTCCGGAATGGAGCGATCAGGGCTGCCGGTCAGGGCTGCCGCCACCTCATCGACATCGCGGCGGGCACCGGCGAGGCGGGCTGCGTTGAAATTCGGCACGCTGTCGAGCACGGTCTGGCGCAGCCCGGCATAGAACTGCTGGAGCGCCGGGGCGGCAGCTGCCTTGCCATCGACCCCCAGCTGCAGCGCGGTCAGTGCGGCGAGCGCGCGGGTCAGTCCGGCGCTGCGGCGCAGGTTGTCGCCGCCCGCGTGGGCTCGCACCGCGCTGCCGAGCGCCACCGCCCTTTCCAGATAGCACAGCGCCCCCAGCTGGTCGGGCCGGGCTCCGGCAATCCGCGCGTCGACTTCGACCCGGCGATAGGCATCCTGGG
>JBEGOD010000139.1:0-7856 GCA_041182185.1 Pseudomonadota bacterium | reverse complement strand
CGCAGTTATCCCTTCCTCAACGCCAGCAGCGAAGCCTTGGTCAAGATGCTGGCCGAGCGCCGCAAGGAAGCGCTCGAAGCCGAGACCAAGCGTCTCGGCAAAGCCAAACCCTGATCCTTGGCGAGCAGCGCCAACCTCTACACGCGCGAGGTGCTTGCGCTGGCAACCAGCCTCAGCCAATGGCCGCACGATCCTGACCTGCCGTTGGCGGGTTCGGCCCGGTCGACCGCTTGCGGCAGCGCGGTGACGCTCAGCCTCTCGACCGACGCTGCGGGCCGGATTGCCGGGCTTGGCCTGAAAACCCAGGCCTGCGCGATCGGCCAGGCCAGTGCGGCGCTGTTTGCAGGCGCCGCAAAAGGGCGCGATGCGGGCGAATTGGCTGCGGCACTGGCGACGATCCGGCACTGGCTGAAAGAGGGCGGTGATCTGCCCGACTGGCCCGGCTTTGCGGCCATCGCCGCCGCAAGAGACTATCCGGCCAGGCATGGCGCGATCACGCTGGCCTGGCACGCCGCACTTGAGGCGCTTTCCAGCGCGGCAAACCCTCGCTAGAGGGCGGTTAACGAGATCATATAACAGGGGAAGCCATGGCCACGCAGACCGTTCATCCTGAACCCTCCGCCTCCGATATGCGCCTTGTGATCGGCGCCTCATCGGCCGGCACGGTGTTCGAATGGTATGACTTCTTCATTTACGGTGCGCTTGGCGCGATCCTGTCGAAGACCTTCTTCCCGACCGGCAATGCCACGTTGGAGATGCTGCTGTTCTGGCTGGTCTTCGCGGTCGGCTTCGGCTTCCGCCCGCTGGGCGCGATCCTGTTTGGTTACCTGGGTGACAAGCTGGGACGCAAGTACACCTTCCTGGTCACGGTAACGCTGATGGGCATCGCCACGGCCGGGGTCGGGCTGATCCCGGCAGCTTCGAAAATCGGGCTGTGGGCACCGGCGATCGTGATCCTGCTGCGTATTCTGCAAGGCCTTGCGCTGGGCGGCGAATATGGCGGCGCGGCGATCTATGTCGCAGAACATTCCCCATTCCATCGGCGCGGATATTTTACCAGCTATATTCAGGCCAGCGTGGTCGGCGGTTTCGTGCTCAGCCTCGTCGTGGTCCTGGGCTGCAAGGCGGCGATGAGCGATGCCACCTGGAATGAATGGGGCTGGCGCGTGCCGTTCCTGCTCAGCATCCTGCTGCTCGCGATCTCGCTGTGGATGCGCGTCAAGCTTTCGGAAAGCCCCGTCTTCCAGGCGATGAAGGAAGCGGGCGAGACGGCCGGCAATCCGTTCGTGGAAAGCTTCACCTATCCAGGCAACAAGAAGCGGATCTTCATCGCCTTGTTCGGCATTGCCGCGGGTCTGACGGTGATCTGGTACACGGCGATGTTCTCTGGCCTCTCGTTCCTCCAGAACGCGATGCATGTGGAAAGCACCACGGCGGAAATCATTGTCGGTATCGCCGCGCTGATCGGGATGGGCTTCTACATCTACTTCGGCAAGCTATCGGACCGGATCGGGCGCAAGAAGCCGATCGTGATCGGCTATGTGCTGACCCTGCTGCTGCTGTTCCCGACCTTCTGGTTCATCGGCTCGGTCGCCAAGAACCCGGCGCAGCATGCCGCGATCGAATGGACGATCCGCGGCAGCGACTGCAATTACGATCCGTTCTCGACCAAGCAGAAGACCCAGTGCGGCAAGCTGATGGGTGACTTTGCCGGGGCCGGGATCGGTTACACGCTGGAGCAGGGCGACAAGCTCGAACTGGTCATGGGTGGTAGCCAGGTCGTGGCGCTCGACGGGCTCAACTGGGATGATGCCAAGGCCCGCAAGGCCGAGATCGAGGCGCGCGCCGGCAAGACCGTGTTCAACTTCGAAAAGCACAAGCCGACGCTGGTCCAGTCCGCGCTGATCATTGCCGCGCTGCTGGTGCTGATGGGTCTTTCGGCGGCAACCTATGGCCCGGTCGCGGCGCTGCTGGCAGAGATGTTCCCGCCCAAGGTCCGCTACAGTTCGATGTCGATCCCCTATCACATCGGCACCGGCTATTTCGGGGGCTTCCTGCCGTTCATCGCCGGCTACATCGTCGCGCGGACTGGCGATCCCTATTCAGGGCTGTGGTACACCTGGGGCGTCGTCTTCATGGCGATGGTGGTCGCCTGGTGGGGCCTGCCGGACGGCAAGCCGCGCGACTTCGCTGACGATGTCACCTGAGACGCCGCCGGCCACGCTGCGCCTGTCGATCGATCGTGCTGCGCTGAGCGCCAACTGGCGGGCACTGGACCGCCTGTCCGGACCGGCCCGCGCCGGTGCAGCGGTCAAGGCCGATGGCTATGGTCTGGGGGTGGCAACAGTTGCGCCCGCGCTGCGCGATGCGGGTTGCGACGACTTCTTCGTGGCCCACTGGCAGGAAATACCCGCGCTGCTGGAGCATGTTCCGCCGCAATCCGTCGCGGTGCTGCACGGCCCGCTAAGTTCAGCCGACGCGGCTTTCGCGCAGTCGACAGGCGTTCGGCCGGTGATCAATTCGTTGCCGCAGGCGCGGACCTGGCTGACGGCCGGGGGCGGGCGCTGCGACCTGATGGTCGATACCGGGATCAACCGGATCGGGCTGGGTCTAGGCGATCTTTCCGATCCCCTTGTCGCGCAGCTCGACATCGATGTGCTGCACTCGCATCTCGCCGCCGCCGAAGAGGAATCGCCGCTCAATGCTGCGCAGCATGAGCGCTGGAATGCTGCACGCGGACAGGTGCAGCATAAGCGCGCCAGCCTGGCCAACAGCGCCGGGATCATGCTGGGCGCGGACTATCACGGCGACCTGACCCGGCCCGGTCTCGCGCTTTATGGCGGCGTGCCTTGCGCGGGCCTGGCGCCGGAAATTCGCCAGGTTGCCCGGCCAGAAGCCGCGCTGATCCAGGTCCGCGACATCACTGCGGGCGAGAGCGTGGGCTACAACGCCACCTTCACCGCGCCCCGCGTCATGCGGATCGGGGTGGTCAGCCTGGGCTATGCCGATGGCTATCTGCGCGCTTGGTCCGGCAAAGGCATATTGCGCAGCATGGGACGCGCGTTGCCAGTGATCGGGCGCATCTCGATGGACATGACCGTGGTCGATCTGACCGCCGCCCCCGAGCTGCGCGAAGGGGATTGGCTGGCGGCCGATTACAGCCTGCCCGAAGCCTCGGCCACGACCGGCCTGTCGCAGTATGAGTTGCTGACCCTGCTGGGTCGCCGGTTCGCCCGTTAGGCATTGTTGCTGCGCAGCATGAACCGTGTTGCAATGCCGTTGCTGCGGGTGCTAACAGTGCTGCAACTGCACAGGCAGAGGGGGACGTGATGGCCCAGGCCAAAGGCGATACCGTAATCATCAAGAAGTACGCCAACCGGCGGCTCTACAACACCCAGTCATCAAGCTACATTACGCTAGAGCACCTGGCGAAGATGACGCGCGAGGGCGTGGAGTTCAAAGTGCTCGACGCCAAGACCGGGGTCGACATCACGCACCAGATCCTCACGCAGATCATCATGGAAGAGGAAAGCTCCACCGGGGAGCAGATGCTCCCGGTAAACTTCCTGCGCCAGCTGATCGGAATGTACGGCAATTCGATGCAGAGCCTGGTGCCGCACTACCTGGAAGCGTCGATGGATAATTTCCGCTCCAACCAGGTCAAGCTGCGCGAAGCCTTCGAAGCGAGCCTGGGCAACAATCCGCTCGCCAAGCTGGCGCAGCGCAACCTTGAGATGTTCAAGGCGGCCGCCTCGGCCTTCGTGCCGGGGCTCAGCGACAGCAAGCCGGCCGGCAGCGAAAGCAAGGACGACGAAATCGCCCAGCTGCGCGCCCAGATGGCCGCGATGCAGAAGAAGCTCGATGAGTTGAGCAAGTAGCCGTCGTCCCCGGGCTTGACCCGGGACCGCGGGCCGCTAGGCACAAGTCTCGCAATTCACCTGCCAGCGACCCCGGCCTGAGCCGGGATGACGAGTATTGATATGACCAAGATCCGCCACGCCCTGTCCGTCACCCGCGCCGACGATTTTGCCCAATGGTACCAGGAAGTGATCTCCGAAGCGGAGATGGCCGAGGAAAGCGGCGTGCGCGGCTGCATGGTGATCAAGCCCTGGGGCTATGGCATCTGGGAGCGGATCCAGCACCTGATGGACGCACGGATCAAGGCCGCCGGGGTGCAGAACTGCTATTTCCCGCTGTTCATCCCGCTGTCCTATTTCGCCAAGGAAGCCGAGCATGTTGACGGGTTTGCCAAGGAAATGGCGGTCGTCACGCACCATCGCCTGATCCAGGACGGTAAGGGCGGGCTCATTCCCGATCCGGAAGCCAAGCTGGAAGAGCCGCTGATCGTCCGCCCGACGTCCGAAACGGTGATCGGCCAGGCGATGAGCCGCTGGATCCAATCCTGGCGCGATCTGCCGCTGCTGACCAACCAATGGGCCAACGTGGTGCGTTGGGAAATGCGCACCCGGATGTTCCTGCGCACCAGCGAATTCCTCTGGCAGGAGGGCCATACCGCCCACGCCAATCGCGACGATGCGATGGCAGAAACGCTCCGAGCGCTCGAGATGTACCGCGCCCATGCCGAGGACGACCTCGCCATGCCGGTGATGGCGGGCGAGAAGCCGGAGAACGAGCGCTTCCCCGGTGCGGTCGCCACCTATTCGATCGAGGCGATGATGCAGGATGGCAAGGCGCTGCAGGCCGGCACCTCGCACTACCTTGGCACCGGCTTCGCCGAGGCCGCCAATATCCGCTACCAGGACAAGGAAGGTGGACAACAGCTCTGCCACACCACGTCCTGGGGTGTTTCGACCCGTTTGATCGGCGGCGTGATCATGACGCATGGCGATGATGATGGCCTGCGCGTGCCGCCCAAGCTTGCCCCGCAGCAGATCGTGATCATCCCGATGCTGCGCGAGGATGACAGCGATGAGGCGCTGCTCGAATACTGCGGCGAGATGGTCGACATGTTCCGTCAGCTCAGCGCATTTGGCGAACCGATCCGGATCCTGCTTGACAAGCGCGCCGGCAAGGCAACGCAGAAGCGCTGGGCCTGGGTCAAGAAGGGCGTACCGCTGATCCTGGAGGTTGGCGGGCGCGACATGGCGAATGAGCAGGTCTCGATGATCCGTCGCGACCAGCTGTGGACCGAGGAGGGCAAGGTCCGCTTTGAACCGCACACCCGCATGGGCTTTACTTCGCAGGCGCCTTCGCTGCTCGAAAAGATCCAGGCGGTGCTCCATGCCGAAGCGACCGAGCGTCGTGACGCCCAGATCCACCGCGGCGTAACCGACTTTGCTGGTCTTGAAGCGTTCTTCAGCACCGACCAGCGCTATCCGGGCTGGGTCGAAGTGGTCTGGTCCAAGCCGACCGGCGCGGCCCTTGAAGAAGTTGTGGCCAGGCTCAAGGCGCTCAAACTGACCATCCGCAATACGCCAATGGGCGGGGAGCCGGTGAGCGGCACCTGCCTGTTCACGGGCGCGCCGGCGGTGGAGCGCATCTTCGTCGCCCGGGCCTATTGACTTGGTCAAGCACCCCAAGCCTCAGCCCGGCCTGCCGAGCCGCCAGCAGATCCTGGATTTCATTGCGAGCAGCGAAGAGCCCGTCGGCAAGCGGGAAATCGCGCGTGCCTTTGGGCTGAAGGGGCAGGAGAAGATCCAGCTCAAGTCCTTGCTCAAGGACATGGCCGAGGAAGGTCTGATCGACGGCAACCGCACGGCCTTCCACCGGATGGGCGGGGTACCGAAAGTGACCGTGCTGCGCGTGGTCGGGACTGAGGATGGCGAGGCCTTGGCCGTGCCTGACAGCTGGCAGCCCGACGAAGCCGTGCCGCCGCCGCGCTTGCGCCTGATCGAACAGCGCAAGCAGCCGGCGCTGCGGGTCGGTGACCGGGTCTTGGCCCGCACCGAGGAAACTGCCACGGGCTGGATCGCCCACCCGATGAAAAAGCTGCCCGCGCGCACCGAACAGATCATGGGCGTGGTAGAGATCGATGGCGCGGGGAAGGGCTGGCTCGCCCCGGTCGACAAGCGCGAACGCCATTCGCAGCCGATTGCCGACCTGGGCGGCGCCGAAGCCGGGCAGCTGGTCCTGGCCGAACCGGCCGGTCGCAGCCCGCGTTCTGGCGTGAGGGTTACCGACGTGCTGGGCGATCCGCTTGCGCCCAAGGCGTTCAGCCTGATCGCGATCCACAAGCATGGCATTCCCTATGCCTTCTCCGCGGAAGCGATCGAGGAAGCGCAGCGCGCGGCCAAGTTGCCGCTCAGCCCGGACCACCGCGAGGATCTGCGCCACCTGCCGATCGTTGCAATCGATCCCAGCGACGCGCGCGACCACGACGATGCGATCTGGGCCGAACCGGACGGGGAAGGGGGCTTTCGCGCCCTGGTCGCGATTGCCGACGTCAGCTTCTATGTCCGTCCGGGTGGTTCGCTCGATCGATCGGCGCGCGAGCGCGGCAATTCGGTCTATTTCCCCGACCGGGTTGTGCCGATGCTGCCCGAGGTGCTGAGTGCAGACGTCTGCAGTCTTCGCGCTGGTGAAGATCGCGCAGCCATGGCCTGCCATCTGACCATCGGGGCGAATGGCAAGGTCGCCGACTGGCGCTTTACCCGCGCCCTGGTGCGGATCGATGAAGTGATCGCCTATGAAGAGGCGCAGCGCCGGATTGATGAAGGCGATGCCGCACCGCATCTGGTCAACTTGTGGGATGCCTGGCGCGCGCTCGAACAGGCGCGGACCGACCGCGATCCGCTGGACCTTGACCTGCCCGAACGGCGCGTAAAACTCGACGAGGCGGGCCGGATCACCGAGATTGCGCTGCGCGAGCGGCTCGATGCTCACCGCGTGGTCGAGGACTTCATGATCGCGGCCAACGTCGCTGCGGCCAAGGCGCTGGAAAGCAAGGTGGCGCCGATCGTGTATCGCATTCACGAGCCGCCGAACCGCGAGAAGCTGGTCGCGCTCAAGGACTATCTCGCGACTTTCGAACGCAAGCTGGCCTTGGGCCAGGTGATTACGCCCGGACTGTTCAACCGCCTGCTCAAGGACGTGGCGGATGAAGCCGAGAAGGCGCTGATCATGGAAGCCGTGCTGCGCAGCCAGACCCAGGCCTATTACGGACCGCGCAATGCCGGACATTTCGGGCTGGCTCTCGGTTCCTACGCGCACTTCACCTCGCCGATCCGGCGGTATGCCGACCTGCTGGTGCACCGCGCGCTGGTCGATGGATTTGGGCTGGAGCAGCCAGAGCCAAAGGGCGACATCCCGCCGCGCTCGGGCTTGTCCGAGCGCGACCGCAGCGACCTCTCGCGGATCAGCGATGCGATCAGCGCGGCCGAACGCCGGGCAATGGAGGCCGAGCGCGAGACGATCGACCGCTATGTCGCCGCCTGGCTATCGGCGCGGGTTGGTGAGGTGTTCGAATGCCGCGTCACTGGCGTGCAGAAGTTCGGCCTGTTCGCAACGATCATCAGCCTGGGCGGCGATGGGCTGGTTCCGGTTTCCACCCTCGGCAACGAACGCTTCCACTTCGACGAACGCGCCAAGGTGCTGGTGGGTGATAGTGGCCACACGCGCTTTGCCATGGGTGACCGACTGCGCCTGCGCCTGGCCGAGGCCAATCCGCTGACCGGCGCTTTGAAGTTCGAACCAGAGGACCACGACGGTGCGGGAATCGAGCCGCGCGGTCGGCCGATGCACCTGCCGCTCAAGAAGCGCGGCAACCACCTGGTCGGGCAGCGTGGCCGGCCTGGCAACATTCGGCACCAGGGGCGCGGCAAGAAGCGCTAGGTTTGCTCAGCCCAGCCGTTCGAGATCGGCGTCGCTGATGCTGCCCGGGATGACATAGACCGGGC
>JBEGOD010000138.1:0-4177 GCA_041182185.1 Pseudomonadota bacterium | reverse complement strand
CGCATGACCTGCCGGTCGCCCGCCTGCTGCAGGCTGCACGCCAGCCGGTGACATGCTTCGCCTGATTCCCAAGCCGCTCCACCGGGTGTTGCTGGTCCAGGCGCACCGGGTGCGGCTGGTCTGGTGGCGGATCAGGAAGCCCCTGCTGCTGGGTTGCCGGGTGCTGGCTTTCGATGGGGAGGGGCGGATCCTGCTGGTGCGTCATTCCTATGGCAGCGGGCGCTGGCTGCTGCCCGGCGGCGGGATCGGCCGGGGCGAGACGCCGCTGTTCGCAGCATTGCGCGAACTGGCCGAGGAAACCGCCTGCGCGCTGGAAGACCCGCATGAGATTGCCGTGATCGAGGAGCCGCTGGCCGGGACCATCAACCGGGTTCACGTCATAACCGGCCGCGCGCGCGGCGTGCCGCAGGGTGACGGTCGTGAGATCGTGGCGGCCGCGTTCTTTGCGCCCGATGCCCTGCCGCCGAACCTTGCCGAGCAATTGCAGCGCAACCTGGCCGACTGGATCAGAACAGCGAGAGCTGGCTCGCCGACCTGACCGGCGGCGGGGCTTCGGGCTCGTCCTCGGTCAGTTGCGACAGGGTCAGGCCCATCAGCCGCACGGGCTGGGGCAGTGGTAGCAGCTCTTCCAGCAAGGCATGGCCGATCTCGGCAAATTCATTCCGATCCCGCACCGGCTGGGAGAGTGAGCGGGCGCGGGTCACGCCGGTGAAATCCTTGAGCTTGAGCTTCAGGGTCACGGTCCGCCCCTCGGCCTGGGCCCGCTCGATCCGGTCCCAGGTCAGCCCAACGATCCGTTCCAGCTGTTCGCGCAAGGCAGCGCCGGATGAAATGTCATGATCGAAAGTCCGTTCGGCCCCGACCGACTTGCGCGCCCGGTCGGCCTTGACCCGGCGCAGGTCAATGCCCCGCGCGGCACGATAGAGGTAATCGGCCTGGCTGCTGAAATGTTCGCGCAGGAAGTGGATGTCCTTGGCGGCCAGGTCTGCGCCGGTCTCGATCCCCAGCTGCTTCATCTTGTCCGCCCCGCGCGGACCGATTCCGTGGAACCGGCGCACCGGCATGGCGGCGACAAAGGTACCGCCTTCGCCGGGGCGCACCACGCAGATCCCGTCGGGCTTGTTCTGGTCGCTTGCCAGCTTGGCGATGAACTTGTTGTAGGACACGCCGGCGCTGGCGGTGAGACCGGTCTCCGCCTTGATCCTTGCTCGGATCAGTTCGGCAATCCGGGTGGCCGAGCCGATCCCTTTCACGTCGGCGGTGACGTCAAGATAGGCCTCATCGAGCGAGAGCGGTTCGACCAGCGGGGTGAAGCTGCGGAAGATCTCGCGGATCTGGTGCGAGATCGCGGTGTAGACCGGGAACCGCGGCCGCACGAAGATCAGCTCTGGGCAAAGCCGCTTGGCCGTGACCGAGGGCATGGCCGAACGGCAGCCGAACTTCCTTGCTTCGTAGGAACAGGTCGTCAGCACCCCGCGCGGGCCATCGCCCCCCACGGCCACCGGCTTGCCACGTAGCGAGGGATCGTCGCGCTGTTCGACGCTGGCATAGAAGGCGTCCATGTCGACATGGATGATCTTGCGCAGCCCTTGGCCGGGAGCATCGTCAAAGTCGGACTCGTCGGCAGGATCGGCCATGCTGGCAGACTTACCCATGCGAATTCAGTCTGGCCAGCGCGGGCGGAACAGGCCAAGGGCAGGGCCATGCCATCAGTGAGTCCTCCTGGACCCGGTGCGAAACTGGGCGAGCGCGAATTTGTCGCGCTGATGGCCATGATCATGGCCTTGCAGGCGCTGTGCATCGATTCGATGCTGCCGGCGCTTGGCATCATGGCCGAGGATCTGGGCGTGCGCGATCCCAACCAGCGCCAGCTGATCGTCGGGGTCTACCTGATCGCGGCCGGGATCGGCGCGCTCTTCCCCGGTGCCCTGGCCGATCGCTATGGCCGCCGTCCGGTGCTGTTCGTCAGCCTCGCCGCCTATGTCGCTCTCTCGGTGGCCTGCGCGCTGGTGACCGATTTTACCACCATGCTGGTGCTGCGCGCGTTGCAGGCGATTTGCAGCGCTGGTCTGTCGGTCTTGCCCAATGCGATCATCCGTGACCGCTTCTCGGGCGACCGGATGGCGCGGGCGCAATCGACCGTGGCGGTGATCTTCATGATCGTGCCGATGGCGGCGCCCAGCTTTGGCCAGGCGATACTGGCCGTAGCAAGTTGGCGCTGGATCTTCGGCGGCATGGCGCTGCTGGGCGTGGCGGTATGGCTGTGGGCCTGGATCCGCCTGCCCGAAACGCTCGATCCGGCCAACCGCCAGTCGATCGCCCCGCGCGCCATCGCGGTGAACATGTGGGCGGCAGCTAGCAACCGCGCCTCGATGGGCTATGTCCTTGGCGCATCGCTGCTAGTGGCGGGACTGTTCGGTTATATCAATTCAGCCCAGCAGCTGGTGGCTGAGCATTTCGGCGCTGGCGCGACCTTTCCGCTGATCTTCGCGATTATGGCCGGCGGCATGGCCGTGGCCAACTTCTTCAACTCGCGGATCGTCGAGCGGTTCGGGGCGCGGCGTGTGTCGCACACGGCGCTGCTGGCCTTCATCGTGGTCAGCACCGTGCAGGTCTGGCTGGCCCACCTGCCGCACCAGACGCTGTGGCAGTTCGTGCCGGTGATGGGCCTCAACATGTGCCTGATGGGCTTCCTCGGCGCCAATTTCGGCTCGATCGCGCTGCAGCCTTTTGCCCGGATTGCCGGGGCGGCCAGCTCATTCCAGATGTTCGTGCGGATGGCCATGGCGGCCAGCCTTGGCGCGCTGATCGGGCAGGCCTATGATGGCACGGCGCGGCCACTGGCCTGGTCGTTGCTGGCTGGCGGGATCGCGGCGCTGGTGCTGGTGCTCTACAGCGAGCAGGGCCGCCTGTTCCGCCGCCTGACCCCGCCGGGCGTGGTGCGGCCGGTGCCGACCCCGGATGTGAGGTAAAGCGCAGATGCAGTTCGATCTGGCAGTGATCGGTGGCGGGGTGAACGGCGCGGGGATTGCCCGCGATGCCGCCGGGCGCGGCGCGAAAGTGCTGCTGCTGGAAGCTGGCGACCTGGCCCAGGGCACTTCATCCGCTTCGACCAAGCTGGTCCACGGCGGGCTGCGCTATCTCGAGCATTACGAGTTCGCCCTAGTGCGTGAGAGCCTGACCGAGCGCGAGGCGCTGTGGGCCATCGCCCCGCATATCATCCACCCGCTGCGGTTCGTCCTGCCGCACGTGCAGGGCCTGCGCCCGCGCTGGCTGCTGCGGCTGGGCCTGTTCCTCTATGACCACATCGGCGGGCGCAAGCACCTGCCCGCGACCCGCTCGATCGACCTGCGCCGCCACCCAGCTGGCGCGCCGCTGAAGGCTGAGTTCGGGCCAGCTTTCGAGTATTCGGACGGCTGGGTCGATGATGCCCGGCTGGTCGTTCTCAACGCGCTCGACGCGGTGGCAAATGGCGCCGAAGTCCGCCCGCGCACGCCGCTGACTTCCGCTCGCCGGATCGAGGGCGGGTGGGAGCTGGAGACGCCCGCCGGGAAGTTCACCGCCAGTGCGCTGGTCAACGCCGCCGGGCCGGCCGTGCTCAAGGTCGATGGCCTGCTTGGCGAAGCGCCCGAATACGGGATGCGGCTGGTGCGCGGCTCGCACATCGTGGTCCGCAAGCTGTTCGACCATCCCTATGCCTACTTCTTCCAGCTGGCGGACGGGCGGATCTTCTTCGCGATCCCCTATGAGCGCGATTTCACCCTGATCGGCACGACCGACCGCGATCACACTGCCGGCGAGCCGATCGTCGCGAGCGCGGAGGAGATCGCCTACCTCTGCGAAGGGGCCAGCGGCTACTTCAAGACGTCGATCACCCCGGCCGACGTCGTCTGGACCTATTCGGGCGTCCGGCCGCTGGTCGATGATGGTTCGGGCAAGCCCGAATCGGCCACGCGCGGCTACCGGCTCGATCTGTCGGACAAGCAAGCTGGCGCGCCCTTGCTCAGCGTCTACGGCGGCAAGATCACTACCTACCGCCATTTGGCCGAGGAAGCGGTGGACCTGATGGCGGGCCGCCTGCCGGCGCTCACCGGCAAGGCCTGGACCCGCAGCAAGCCGCTGCCCGGCGGCGACTTCCCGCTCGATGGCTTGGAGCCGCTTAAGGTGACGCTAACTG
>JBEGOD010000137.1:0-12964 GCA_041182185.1 Pseudomonadota bacterium | reverse complement strand
GCTCCAGCGCCGGGATCAATCTGATGCTGGATCGCTATCACTATGACCTGGCCGGGGTGCAGGTCGGGCCGCAGCCGGGGGCGATGCGGTTCAAGCCGGACTGGCAGGGCCGTGCGCCGCCGGAGCTGAGCATCGCGATCGTCTCGACCCGGGGCTGCGATGTCGCGCCGGTCGACCTGACCGATCCGGCCCAGGCGCTGCGGCTCAAGGCCTATATCTGGCCCGAGCACACCGTGCGGTTCGAGCGGATGGCGGCGGCCGTTGCCGAGGCGGGCAAGTCACCGCCCGATCTGGTGGCGATGAACGCGGCGGACTTTATCGAGGCCGAGCTGGCCAAACCGCAGGACGCCGGGATAACCCGGGTGCTGATGCATTCGATCGTCTGGCAATATGTGCCCGAGGACCAGCAGGCGCGGGTAACCGCGGCGATGGAGGCAGCGGCGGCCAGGGCGACAATGGAACGCCCGCTCGCCTGGATTTCGCTGGAGGCCAACCGCGTGCTGCACCTGCATGAGCTGGTGGTGCGCTTCTGGCCGGGCGGTGGCGAGCCAGTGCTGCTGGCCCGCTCGCATCCCCACGGCGCTAGTATTGACTGGCAAGTTTGAACCAGGCGACCGTGTCGTCGATCCGTTCCTTCCACCCGCCGTGGTAGGAAACCCATTCCCAGCCAGAGACTGCGGCAAAGGCCCCCACACCCAGGCCGCCGACCTGCAGCGTGGTCAGCTCGCCGCGCCAGGCGGCAAACCCCAGGCCGGCATAGAGCAGCGTTCCGACCGTGTGCGACAAGGGGAAATTGCCGAGCGGGTTGGCGTTGCGCTTGAACAGGCCCAGGCCAATCAGGAACAGCACCGCCCCGCCGCACATCACCAGCGCCAGCTTGCCGTCCGCCGGCTGGTCCCACATGGCCAGCAGCTTGGCATCGGCCACGGCCAGGATCACGATCCCCAGCACGATCGGCATGTGGAGGTAGGTATAGGCATTGCGCGCCACCCGGCCGACATCCTCGTTTTCGCTGATATGGTCTGATCCGCGCTTTTGCCCGAGGTCGAAATAGAGCCACCACATCAGCACCGATGACAGGAAGGCGATGGCGAAGGCGAGGACGCGCCCGGTCTCCATCGTCGCATCGGCAAAGGCCGCGCCGGTAATGATGATCCCTTCACCCAGCGCGATGATGATGAACAGCCCGCAGCGTTCGGCCATGTGGCTGCCGGATATGTCCCAGTCAGATGGCCTGGAGCGGCCCAGGAACGGCACCGGGAACAGTGCAATCGGGCCCAGGTACTCGATCGCGACGGCGATCAGCCACCAGGCCAGCCGCTCCTCCTCTGGTCGCAATACCCCGATCAGCCAGAACGGTGCGGCAAAGCCGAACCAGGCCGCGATCCGCACCATGTTGCGGGTGTTGTGGCGCTGCTCGCGGTGCAGGATTACCGCCATGAACACCGATCGGCCCACTTGCAGGAGGACGTAACTTGCCGCGAACAGCCAGGCATACTTGCTGAAGCCATAGGGCAGGGCGACGGCCATCAGCAGGCTCAGCGCCATCAATGCCAGCAGCATGACCCGCACTTCGAACCGTTCCGGATCGGCCCAGTTGGTCGCCCAGGTGGTATACATCCAGGCCCACCACACCGCCAGGAACAGCACCAGCGCCTGGGCAAAGCCGAGCCAGGTCAGGTGGTCTTTCAGGAAGTGCGACAGCTGGGTGATCGCGAAGACGAAGACCAGGTCGAAGAACAGTTCCAGGAAGCTGACCGGCGCGTGGCCGCCGCCATGATTGCGCAGCAGCGAGCGGCGTCTCTTGGCCTCGACCGCGGCGATGGCCGCGCCGATCCCGCCCCGCCGCGGCTCAGCCATGGGCGGTCCGGGTCAGGAAGGTATCGAGCGCGGCGTTGACCGCGTCCGGGGCTTCCCACTGCACGAAGTGGCCGCAGCCGGGCACCTTGACCAGGGTCAGGTCGGCAATCACTTCGTCCAGCCCGTCGAGGTTGGCGGCCGGAAGCGCGATATCGTCCATCGCCCAGATGACCAGCGTCGGGATGGTCAGCCTGGGCAGGGCCGGCGGCGTCCATCCGGCCGGAATTTCGTAAGGCGCATCCATGTCGAGCACTTCCATCGGGCTCGCGCGGTACCAGTTCAGCATGGCAATCGAGGCTTCGCGGTTCGAATAGTCCTCTAGCAGCGCGGCGCGCTCGGCCGGATCCATCTTCGGGTTTTCCGGCATCTCGCCGAAAGCCTTCAGCAGCACACCGCCCAGGCCGAACTGCTCGACCAGTTCGTCGCTCGCCGGATCGCGGAACACCCGGAAGTACTGGCTGGCCTGCCGCTGCTGGCGGTTGGTGTAGAGCAGCTTGGGGAAGATCGTCGGGTGGGGGGCATTGGCCACCACGGCGCGGGTCACTCGGCCGTTGAGCTGGCCCATGATCGCCACGCCCCAGGCAATCGCGCCGCCCCAGTCATGCCCGACCACGGTGAAGGGCCCGACGCCAAGCGCATCGGCCAGCTGGAACACGTCACCGATCAGCTTGTCCGGTGTGTAATTCTCCACCCCCTTGGGCTTGGACGAGCCGCGATAGCCGCGCTGGTCCGGCGCGATGCAGCGGAAGCGATCCGACAGGTGCGCGATCTGGTGACGCCATGTGCGGTGACTGTCGGGAAAGCCGTGGAGGAAGATCAGGACCGGCGCGTCACGCGGTCCGGTATCCACCACATCGAGTTCGATCCCGTTCGCCAGCTTGACCCGAACCTGCTCCATCAGCGCTGTGCCTCTGCTTTCAGCTTTTCGGCATAGCCGGAGGCCATCATCCCCGCGACCTGATCGAGCAGGGCGTCGGGCGTACGGCGCAGTTCGCCCATCGCCTTTTCGCCGCCCTCGGCGACGATGATTTCGCGCTCGTCATTGAGCATGGCCGTGATCATTTCCTCAGCCGCGACGATCGGATCGATCCCGTTGTCGATCGCCTTGTCGCTTGCGCCGCGGACCGAGCCATCGGAGGTCAGGGCATTGCGCGAGACGTCGGTGCGGATCGAGCCGGGGTAGATCGTGTGGACTTTCAGCCCCAGCACCGAAGTCTCTGCCCGCAGCGCATCGGCATAGCCAGCGAGGCCAAACTTCGCCGCGCAATAGGCCGTGCGCATCGGCACGCCGACCTTGCCGGCGATCGAGGAGATATAGGCCAGCCGGCCCGACCCGCGCGCCGCCATCCGTGGCAGGATTTCCTGGGTCAGCGCGATCGGCGCGAGCAGATCGACATCGATGATCCGCTGATAGACTGGATAAGCCGTTTCCACCGCCAGGCTGCGCTGCGAAATGCCGGCATTGTTGACCAGCAGGTCGATCCCACCCGACCAGTCCCAAGCTTTCTCGACCGCCGAAGCGAGCGCGGCAATGTCGGTTGTCTCGAACGGCAGGATCAGGCAGTCGCCGCCGCAGTCCGCCGCGACCGCTTCCAGCGCATCCAGCTTGCGGCCCGAAAGGACCAGCCGTGCGCCCTGGCCGGCCAGCACCTTGGCCAGCGCCGCGCCAATGCCGGATGAAGCGCCAGTGATCCAGGCGGTCTGTCCCTTGAAGCTCATTGTTCTCTCCCTGGTAGGTCTGTCTAATCGCTGTTGGTCAGCGGCACTTGCGGCATCGGAATGAATTCATCCTCGTCGCCGGGCACCTTCGGAAAGCGGCCTTGCCGCCAATCCTCCTTGGCCTGGTTGATCCGCTCGCGGCTGGAGGACACGAAATTCCACCAGACATGGCGCGGGCTGCCGATTGCCGCGCCGCCCAGCAGCATCACCCGCCCGCCGCGCTCGCTGGCCAGGCGCATCGCCTGATTGGGCGCCAGCACGGCCAACTCGTAAAGATTGAGCGCCGTGCCAGCGACGCTCGCCTCGCCGCCCACCAGCATGACGGCGCGCTCCTCCGCCTCGCTGTCGATGGGGATCGCGCCGCCGGGGGCGAGCACGATCTCGGCATAGATCGTCGGCGAATGCTGGGTGGTGCGGGCGGTGTGGCCCCACAGGTTGCCCATGATGACGCGGGCGGATACGCAGCTGTCCTCGACCAGCGGCAGGTCGGCGACGGCTTCGAAGGCCGGGTCGATCTCTTCCTGGCCATCGGGCAGGGCCAGCCAGGTCTGCATCCCGTACATCGGTTTGGCCAAGTCGCGCTCCGCCGTTGGGCCGCGCTCGGAATGGACGATCCCGCGACCGGCGGTCATCAGGTTGACCTGGCCGGGCCGGATCGTGGCGAAAGTGCCCAGGCTGTCGCGATGATCGATCGCGCCTTCGAACAGCCAGGTTACCGTGGCGAGGCCAATGTGCGGATGCGGGCGCACGTCCATCGCCGCGCCGGGCGGCAATATCGCCGGACCAAACTGGTCGACGAAGATAAAGGGGCCGACCATGATCCGGCGCGGCGATGGCAGGACGCGGCGCACCTGAAAGGCGCCCAGGTCATGCGTCACCGGCTGGATCGAGGCGAGGATGGTCATTCGCCGGGGGCTCTTGCCTTGATGGCGAGCGCGTGGACCCGCTGGCCCGGAATGTCGCCCAGCGCGGCATTGACCAGGCGCTGGCGCTGGAGGCGCGAGACGCCGGCGAAGGCCGCGCTTTCGATCTCCACCGTGAAGTGCGATTCGCCCGAGCCGTCATCGCCCATATGGCCGCTATGATTCGCCGAATCGTTGATCACGGCGAGGTGGCTGGGTGCAAATGCCGCGGTAAGCAGTGCCTGGATTTCGTTCGCAAGGGGCGTGGTCATGGCTTCCCTTCTACCCGAACAATCGCCATGTGGAAGCCGTGAAGCACGATCGTTTTCATGGCCGGGTGCAGGGTGCCCAGCGTGGTTGCATGGCCCCTGGATGCCGGGAGGCCGGGGAGTTCCGCGCGCCGGGAGAACGGCGCCCCGGCTTCGATGGGCCGGGTGACTATCGCTGGTTCTGCCTCGACCACGTGCGGCAGTTCAACGCTGGCTATGACTGGTTTGCCGGGATGACCCCCGAAGAAATCATGCGCGCGCAAAACCCGATCCACGGCTGGGAGCGCGAGACACGCGCCTTCTCGCCGACAGCAGGAATCGATTCGGCGCCGCGCTGGGCCGATTTCAAGGATCCGCTGGAGGCGATCAGCGGACGGGCGCGGGCGCGCAAGCCAGTCCAGCGCCAGGATGGCCGCGCGGTAACGCCCGATGAACGCCGCGCGCTCGAGGTGCTGGGGCTCTCGCTTGACGCCAGCCGTACTGACCTGCGCGGGCGTTATTCGCAGCTGGTCCGCAAGTACCATCCTGACCGCAATGGCGGGGACCGCAGCTTCGAAACACGGTTGCAGGAAGTGGTCGAGGCTTACCAGCTATTGCGCAAGGCGGTCGCCTTCGCCTGATCAGGCCTCGCATAGCGCCTTGGGCCGATCGGCGCAGGCGCTCCGGCTATCGTCAAATCCCATCTCGCGGTGTGGCGATGGCTCCCGCGATACTACCCGTGCGCGTCAGTCCTGTTCCCGGGTCTGCCGGTAAAGTTCACGGTCGGCCGCCAGCGCCGACTGATAGGCGGCGCGCGCATGGCAGCGTTCGGCATAGGCAACAAAGGCGTCGAGACGGGGCAGCAGCTTCAGGTTCAGGCCCCAGTCGAACTGGCTGGCCAGGTACACGTCAGCCATGGTGAAGCGGTCACCGCAGGCATAATCGTTGGCGGACAGGTGCGCATCGAGCGCCGCAACCGTGCGGTCAAAGCTGCCGAACCCGGCTGTGCCCTCGCGTTCGGCCGGCAGCTCCCAGCCGAGCATTCGCGCCATCAGCGCCTGCTCCAGCGGGCCGGCGGCGAAGAACAGCCAGCGGTGGTAGTGGCCGCTTTCGGGCGGGGTGGGCAGTAGTCCGGCCTCGGGGTGCTGTTCGGCCAGGTAGGTGCAGATCGCCGCCGCCTCGGTCACCACCCGGTCGCCCTCGGGTGCATGGTGGACCAGCGTCGGCACCTTGCCGAGCGGATTGGCAGCGAGGAGGGCCGGGGGCTTGTCCCCCCAGCCAACCGGGACCACCGCGAAATCTGCTCCCACTTCGCGCAGCGCCCAGCTGGCGATCAGCCCGCGCGAGCGCGGGTTGGTGAAGAAGGTGTAAGTGGCCACGGCTTAACCCCCCAGCGCGCGACCCACGATCTTGTCTTCCAGTGCTGCCACCGGCGCCCAACTCGGCCGGGCCTTGACCCGCTCATACCAGGCCGCCGTGCGCGGGTGGGTTGCCGCATCGGGTTCCAGCCCGACATAGCCGAGCGAGCGCAGTGTTGCCGCGACCGCGATATCGCCGATCGAGAACTCCCCGCCGGTCAGCCAGCCGTCGCCGCACTGGCTTTCGAGATAGGCCAGGATCGGCTCCAGTTCCTTGAGGCCCTGCTCGGCCATCGCCTCGTCGCCCGGCTTGCCCATCAGCCTGGGGCTGACGAAGCGATTGAACATCACCTTGCCGCCGGCCGCGATCAGGATCGTGTCGGCAAATTCCTCGAACCAGATCGCCTTGGCCTTGGCCTTGGCATCGCCCGGCGTGATCGACGGCTGAGGCTGCAGTGCTTCGAAATAGGTGACGATCGCGGTCGAATCGCACAGGCTGAAATCGCCATCGATCAGCGCCGGAATCTTGCGGAACGGGCTGGCCGCCAGGAACTCTGCCGCCGGGTCGGCCGGGTTGCTCAGCGCCAGCTCGACCGGAATACCTTTTTCTGCCGCGACAAGGTGCACCTTGCGGACAAACGGCGAGATGGGGAAACCATAGACTTTCATCGGACGCGTGCTCCTGGGCATTGAGTCGCTGATTGCAACGCATTCCTTATTGCAGCGCTGCGCGCGCCCGTATAGGCGATGGCTCGTCATGACCGATATTCCGAACATCCAGCTCGACACCAGCGGCAACACGATCCTCCCAGCGCCCGACCTTGAGGTCGATGTGCGCGAGGTGTTCGGGATCGATATCGACATGAAGGTTCCGGCCTTCTCGGTCGCGGATGAACGCGTCCCCGACGTGGACCCCACCTATGTGTTCGATCCGGACACCACGCTGGCAATCCTGGCCGGCTTTGCCTTCAACCGCCGCGTGATGGTCCAGGGCTATCACGGCACCGGCAAGTCGACCCACATCGAGCAGGTTGCAGCCCGCCTGAAGTGGCCCTGCATCCGCATCAACCTTGATGCCCATATCAGCCGGATCGACCTGATCGGCCGCGATGCGATCGTGCTGCGCGATGGCCTGCAGGTCACCGAATTCCGCGAAGGCCTGCTGCCCTGGGCGCTGCAGCACCCGGTCGCGCTGGTCTTCGACGAATACGATGCTGGCCGCCCGGACGTGATGTTCGTGATCCAGCGCGTGCTGGAAACCGAAGGCAAGCTGACCCTGCTTGACCAGAACCGGGTGATCCGCCCGAACAAGAACTTCCGCCTGTTCGCCACGGCCAACACCGTCGGCCTGGGCGATACCTCGGGCCTCTATCATGGCACCCAGGCGATCAACCAGGGCCAGATGGACCGCTGGAACATCGTCGTTGGCCTCAATTACCTCCCCGCCGCGGTGGAGAGCGAAATTGTGCTCAAGAAGGTTGCCGGCGTGCCGGACGATACCGTCGACAAGATGGTCAAGGTGGCGGACCTGACCCGCCAGGGCTTCATCGGCGGCGATATCTCTACCGTGATGAGCCCACGCACCGTGATCACCTGGGCGCAGAATACCGCGATCTTCAAGGATCCGGGCTTCGCCTTCCGCCTCTCGTTCCTCAACAAGTGCGACGAGACCGAGCGGATGCTGGTGGCCGAATACTACCAGCGCGTGTTCGGTACCGATCTGCCGGAAAGCGTGGTCGGCAAGGCGTGAGTAGAGCGGCGTGAGCCTGCTCTGTCTTGCCCCGCTGCTGCTGGCGCAGGCTGCAACAGGCACTGGGCTGGCGGCAGAGGAGTGCAAGGCCAGCCTGCCTGACCAGCCGCCGGTCGCCGCCACGGCTGCTGCCGGCCATTTCGACAAGACTGCCGATGCCCGCGCCGCGCTGGACGGCGCTCTGGCCGATGCGGTCAGGACCGGGCGCTCGGCCGTGCTCGTATTCGGCGCTGACTGGTGCCACGACAGCGTGGCCCTGGCCGAAGTCCTGACCTCCGCCGCCTTCAAGGCCGAGTTCGGCAACCGCTATTCCGTCACCTTCATCGACGTGGGCGTCCCGCAGACCGGCAAGGGCCGCAACATCGAGCTGTTGGCGCGCTTCAAGGTCAAGGAACTGAAGGGTACCCCGGCGATGTTCGTGGTCGGCCCGGACGGCGCAATGCGTAACAAGCGCAAGGACGCCTTGTCCTGGCGCAACGCCCACAGCCGCGGCGCTCCAGCCACGCTGGACTGGTTCCGGAAGCTGAAGCGCTGATTGCCTCCCCGCACAGCGGGGAGGCCACCGATTACCCGTCGTCCTGGTCCGCATGGGCCGTGCTGCCACCGCCCGCCGGACCGGTATAGCCCGCGGCGCCGTCCTTGCCTTCCCACCAATAGGCCGGACGCTTGCGGGTGCCGGTCAGCTCTTCGTTAAGCGTCGCTGCATCGAGCAGGCGGCCGCCGATCATCACCTTGCTGATCTTGTCGGAGTTGCGGATGTCCTGGGTCGGGTCGGCATCGAGCACGACCAGGTCGGCCAGTTTGCCCACTTCAAGACTGCCGACATCGGCATCGTAGCCGAGCGAACGCGCCGCCTCGATCGTACCGGTGCGCAGGGCCTCGACCGGGCTCATCCCGCCGCGCGCAAAGGACCACAGTTCCCAGTGCGCGGCGATGCCCGGCTCCTGCCCGTGGGCGCCGATCGCAACCGGCACGCCGCGTCGCGCCAGCTTGGCGGCTTCGCGGGCGCTGTCATCGTCCTTGTAATCGCCATCGGGGGCGTTTTCACGGCGGGCGGTGTTGGAGGTGAGGATCGCGGCCGGTTCGTGCTTTTGCAGCAGCGGGTGCTTCCAGACCTCGGTGTGCGAACGCCAATAGGGGTCTGCTGCCGGACCGCCATAGGTGACCACCAGGGTCGGGGTATAGCCGGTCTTCGACTGGCTGAAGAACTGCAGCACGTCCTCATAGAACACGCCCAGCGGCAGGTTGTGTTCTATCGTGGTGTTGCCATCCGCGATCAGGGTCATGTCGAAGCCGAACAGCGAACCGCCTTCGGCCACCGAACGCATACCCTCGGCCAGCGCGGCTGCTGTCACCTGCTGGCGCTGGTCACGGCGCGGCTGGTTGTAGTTCTTCAGGCTGTGCGCGCCTTGCGCCTTGAGCCGGCGAACGTGGGCCAGGGCATCGTCGTAGCTGTCGATCTGGGCATAGACCCCGGCCTGACGCGCCCCATAGACGATCTCGGCAGTCGAGAAGGTGCGCGGGCCGACAATCTTGCCAGCGCGGGTCATTTCCAACGCCGGGAAGACCGTGCGGGCGCTGCTCGACGGATCGTGGCGGGTGGTCACACCCAGTGCCAGGTTGATCATTTCCGCCCAGTTGGCCTGCGGGGTGATCTCGTCGATACCATAGGGGCCGTGGGCGTGGGCATCGATCAGCCCGGGGATCACGGTCTTGCCCGTGGCGTCGAGGGTTGGCGTCCCGGCGGGGATCGTCACTTCGCCGCGCTTGCCAATCGCCTTGATCCGGTCGCCCTCGATCAGGATTACGCCGTCATCGATCGCGCCGCCGTCCAGGCCCTTCATGGTGACCACGCGCGCGCCGACGATTGCCAGGCTACCCTTCGGCTTGTCGGCAGTGATCCGCATGGAGAGCGAAACGCCGGTCTTGGGTGCTTCGAACTTTGCGGGCTTGGCGCCCTTGGCCAGCGGAGCATCGGCGAACAGCGCGGAAGTGGCCGCGCCGAATACCGTCGGCCCAAGCGACCAGTGTACGCGGGCACCGCCTTCGCTCCAGTGGATCCAGTCGGCGCCATCGCCGCTGACCTTGACCACCGGCAGCGCGCCGCCCTTGGGCGAGAGCGAGACTTCCTGCGTGCCGGGCACCAGCGGGGTCACGAAGGCCTGGTAGTTCTGGCGGAAGGCCAGGAACTTGCCATCGGGCGAGACGCGATAATCGTTGACCAGCTCACCCTTGGCATGAACCCGGCGGGCTTCGCCGTTGAGGTCGAGGCTGACCAGGCGGCTTTCCTTGGCATCGCCTTCCATCACGAAGACGCGGTCATTGCTGGCGCCGAACTGGGGATTGCCGCCATTCTCGGTAATGCGGGTCAGTTCGCCACCGGTTGCGGCAACGCGGTAGACGCCAGGTTCAGCCGAAGCGCGCGGGCTGGAGAGATAGCCGCCGCGGTCTTTTTCGAACACCACGATCTTGCCATCGGGCGAGAATCGCGGGCGGGCATAATGGCCGGCCGGGGTGAGCGCGGTGGATTTGCCGCCGCTCGTGGCAATGGTCCGCACTTCGCCGAGGCCTGCATCGGTCCAGCGGACATAGGCCAGCTTCTTGCCGTCGGCCGACCAAGCTGGGTAGGCCTCCATGGCGGCTTCGTCAGCGGTCAGGCGGCGCGGTTCGCCGCCGGCCATCGGCTTGATCCAAAGCTTGCCGAGCGTCTCGAAGACAACCGACTTGCCATCGGGCGAGACATTCGCGCCGCGCGGCATCTTGGTTTCGAAACTGTCGGGGGCAACCGCCACCGCCGGGCGTGGCGGATCGATCACGCCGCGCGTATCGGCGATCTTGAAGGGAATGATCGTGCTCTTGCCCGTGGCCAGATCGACCCGGTTGAGCTTGCCGCCGGCCCAGATCACCACGCTAGCCGAATCCGGGGTCCAGGCCATGTTGGGATAGACGCCGGTCACGGCCCAGGTTTCCTGCACGTCCATGTCGAGCGCGTCGTAGACCTTGCGGTCCTCGCCGGTCGCCAGATCGCGGACATAGAGCCGCGGCTGGGTCGCCTCGCGGCGGACGTAGGCGATCTTCTTGCCATCGGGCGAGGGGGTGGGGCGCACCGCGCCGCCTTCGCCGCCAATCACGCTGTCGGTCTTGCCGGTCTCCAGGTCATAGCGCTCGATCGCGAACAGCTGGTTGTTGCTGTCCTGCGCATACTGGAAGATCGGGCCCGGCGTGGTGTTGCGGGTGTAATAGACGTGCTTGCCATCGGGGGCGAAGATCGGTTCGCCCAGTTCCTTCTGGTGCTGTTCGTTGGGCCGCTTGACCAGCAGCACCCCGTCGCCGCCCGAGACATGGTACAGCCAGACCTCGCCCGTGCCGAGCGAGCGGCCGGTGGTGAAGTGCTTCTTGGCGACGATGTACTGCCCGTCAGGGCTCCAGCTCGGCTGGTTGGTCAGACGGAAGCTCTCATTGGTGAGCTGGCGCTTGTCGCTGCCGTCGCGGTTCATGATCCAGATGTTGTCGCCGCCGCCCCGGTCAGAGGTGAAGGCGATCCGCTTGCCATCGGGCGAGAAGCGCGGCTGGGTCTCATATGGCAGGCCTTCCGAGATCCGGGTCGGCGTGCCGCCGGTGATCGGCATGGTGTAGATGTCACCCAGCAGGTCGAAGGCCACGGTCTGACCGTCCGGGCTGACATCCAGGTTCATCCAGGTGCCTTCCTCGACCGTAATCGGCACTTCGCGCACCTTCATCCCCGGCGGTGCGGCAACGTCCCACTTGGGCGCGTCCTTGGCATCCTGGGCCTGGACGGCGGCGGGCAAGGCGGCGGCGAGACCAAGCGCAATGGCAATGCGCGAGGCGGTGCGGGCAACGGTCTTCATCGGTGGAATCTCCCCAGTCTGGCCCCAGCGTTCCCGCCGGGACCAGTCCTGTCAATCGGCACTTCGGCGAACGACTTTGCCGCCGGACGAGCGTCCTTAGGCGTTCGGCAAGACCAGGTACTTCTCGCCAGTGCGGCGGGCATTGTACATGGCGACCGCCTCCTTGGTCAGCATGTCCTCAAGGGTGCCCTTCTTGGCGTAATGGCTGGCAAAGGTGGTGGTCAGGTCCTTCATCACCCGCGCCCGCATCCGCCCGACGATCTCCGGCCCGGCCTTCATCATGAACGGCGTCAGCAGCCAGCCCGACAGGTCCCAGGTCAGGCCGAAGGCGCGATTGAGGATCGTCGGCCCCAGATCGAGCGCGCCATAGATGCAGACCTTCTTCGCCTCGCTCGAGCCATAGCGGCTGAAGGCGGCACCGCGGCTGGCGGCGGCTTCCATTGCGGTGAGGAACTGGCTGGCGACCGTGCCGCCGCCGATGGGGTCGAAGCCGATCATCGCCTTGGTCTCGGCAATCGCGTCGATCAGCTTCGGCATGTAATCGGCATCGGTCATGTTGAGCACGTGGGTCGCGCCCAGGTCCTTGAGCAGCTTCACCTGCGCGTCGGAACGGACCACGTTGACCAGCGGAATGTTGTCCTCAAGGCAAATCTTGAGCAGCATCTGGCCCAGGTTCGATGCGGCGGCAGCGTGGACGATCCCGGTGAAGCCTTCCAGCTTCATCGTTTCGACAAAGCCCAGCGCGGTCATCGGATTGACGAACGAGCTGGCGGCCTGCTCGGCCGTGACGCTGTCATCCACGGCAAAGCCCATGTTGGCATCGGCATAGGCATAGCTGCCATAGGCCGTGCCGGGAACGCAGGCATAGCGCTTGCCCAGCAGGGCCTGGGCCGCCGGAGCCTCTCCCGCGGCGACCACGATGCCGGCGCATTCGTTGCCGGCCGGCAGGGCCATGCCATGGCGGGCCTTGAAGGCGCGCGTGGCGGCATCGGGCATCTTCGCCACGACCTTGCCGGGGCTGTAGGCCGCATTGTCGGTATCGGCGCTGGCGAACAGCAGGCCCAGGTCCGACGGATTGATCGGGCTCGCCTCGACCTGCACCAGCACCTGGGTGCCAGTGGGAGCATCCCAGGTCTTGTCGTTGAGCTGGACGGTCAGCGTGCCATCGGCATCGAGCTGGGTGGTGAGTTGCTTGCCGGTGAAGGCCATTGGTTGTCTCCCGAATCCTTGGTTTCGGATCGCAACCTAGTGCCTCATT
>JBEGOD010000136.1:0-19309 GCA_041182185.1 Pseudomonadota bacterium | reverse complement strand
GGGCGTCCGGGCGAACTGCAATTGGTAGCGCCTGACGCCCAGTTGCTGTGGGACCCGGCACTTGACGGACGCGTGCGGGCGCTGCTGACTGAATTTTATGCACCGTCTGCGCCACAAGCGATCTCCGGCCTGCGCGAGGCGATCCACGTCCCCGGCGCTCTTGCCGGCGAGGGGGAGACCCAGTTTTTCCTGGCAACGGCTTCGGGCGAGCCGGCGGCCATAACCGTCACCCGCGCGCCCAGCGCGGCGGCGCGCTGGGCCGTGTCCTTTTCCGAACTGGTCGAAACCGGCGCCCCCCCGCCGGCTGCCGAAACGCTGGCCTGGTATCGCCTGGCCTGCTTCCTGCCGCGGCAACTCCCGGGAAGCATCAATCTCTCGGCTGCGCCGGAGGACCGCCAGGCGGCGGCGCGCGACTACCGCTTCGTGCTGGAACAGCTCGGGCCTTGCCCGCGGTTGCGTCGCTAGCCCTGCTCGCTTAGGGCGCCCGGGCGAAAAGGAGCGATAATGGCCGAACCGTTGAAAGTGGCACTGGCTGGACTTGGCACCGTTGGTGCCGGGGTGATCCGCCTGGTCGAAGCGAATGCCGCGCTGATCGCGCGCCGCGCCGGTCGTCCGATCGCGATTACCGTGATCAGCGCCCGCGACCGGTCCAAGAAGCGCCCGGTCGACCTCACGCCCTATACCTGGGAAGACGACATGGTCATCCTGGGCGAGCGCGCCGATGTCGACGTGGTGGTCGAGCTGGTCGGTGGAGCCGACGGTCCGGCCCTGTCTTGCGCCCGCGCCACGATCGAGGCCGGCAAGGCGCTGGTCACCGCCAACAAGGCGATGATCGCCCATCACGGACTGGAACTGGCCGCCAAGGCCGAAGTGGCCAAGGTCGCGCTTAAGTTCGAAGCAGCGGTCGCTGGCGGCATTCCGGTGATCAAGGGCCTGCGCGAGGGGGCTGCCGCCAACGAGATCGAGCGGGTTTACGGGATCCTCAACGGCACCTGCAATTACATCCTCTCGACGATGGAAGATACCGGCCGCGATTTCGCCGATGTCCTGGCGGAAGCCCAGGCCAAGGGTTATGCCGAGGCCGATCCGGCCTTCGACATCGAGGGCATCGATGCTGCTCACAAGCTCTCGATCCTCGCGGCCATTGCCTTTGGCAGCAAGATCAACTTTCCGGGTGTCGAAACCACCGGGATTACCCGGCTGCGCGCCGCCGACATCGCCCAGGCTAACGCACTGGGCTATGTAATCCGCCTGATCGGCATGGCCGAGACGGTCGGCGACAAGCTGTTCCAGCGAGTCCAGCCACACCTGGTGCCCTTCGATCACCCGCTGGCGCATGTCGATGGGGCGACCAATGCGGTCGTTGCCGAGGGCAATTTCTCTGGCCGCCTGCTGTTCCAGGGCGCCGGTGCCGGCGATGGCCCGACCGCCAGCGCGGTCGTTGCCGATCTGATCGACATTGCCCGCTCGACCATGGGCGGCGGAGAAATCGGGGTGCCGTTCTCCGTCCCGGTGGCCGAGCTTGAGGCAATGGCGCCAGCCGATAGCGGCCCGCGCCTTGGCCGGGCCTATATTCGTTTCATGGTCGCCGATCGGCCGGGTGTGCTGGCCGAAATCACCGCGGCCATGCGCGATGCCGGGGTCTCGATCGAAAGTCTGATCCAGAAGGGCCGGGCGGGCGATGCCGAGGCAGTGATGGTGGCCATGGTGACCCATGAGGGACCCGAAAGCGCAGTCGCCGAGGCGGTGCGGCTGCTTGATGGCTCGGCCAGCCTTACCGAACCGCCGCTGGTGATGCAGCTGCTGGGCGACTAGCCCTAGCGCTCGGGCATTTCGCCCTTGGCAATCTTGGCGGCGTCAGAGCCTTCTGGCGCTTCGGGAATCGCAGCCAGGTCGATCACATGGATCGGCGGCGGCGCCCAGCCGCCGACCACACAGCCGGGCTGACCCTTGCATGAGCCGCGATCGAGCTGCGGGGCGCGGGGAATGCCATTGTTGAGTGCCCGGCGCGCCGCGAGCGAGGATGGGTCGCTCTCGGCAGTAGAGGGTACCCGCAGGTCTTCGCCGCGATCGACGCAGACCACGATTTCGCCCGATTTGCGAGCGGTCCGGCAGCGATCCTGCACCGTTTCCACCCCCAGCCGCGCCTTCGCGGTGGCCAGGCGCCCTGCCACCTGCGGATCGGGCTCGGGATCGGCCTGAGCCGCCACCGGCGCTGCTGCCAGCGCCATGACCAGTCCTGTGATTATCCCCCGCCATCCCATTCCCGGATAGGAGCCGGCTGGCGCTTAATCCCCGGTGAACCCCAAGCGGTTAAGCCCGATTACTCGACAAGGACGGGTTCGGAGGCTAAGCGCCGGCCCGCATTCGTATTCAACATCTTTCACAGACCAGGGACTTCGATCTGCCCATGACCAACCCGACCGCCAGCAAGGTCCTTGACCGCGTCCTCGTGCTTGAAATGGTCCGCGTGACCGAAGCGGCCGCCATCGCGGCCTCGAAGCTGGTGGGTCGCGGGGATGAGAAGGCGGCCGATGCGGCGGCGGTTGAGGCCATGCGCGAGGCCTTCGACGATCTCGAGATCGACGGTACCGTGGTGATCGGTGAGGGTGAGCGCGATGAAGCGCCGATGCTCTACATCGGAGAGAAAGTCGGCGGCGCCCAGGGCACTGGCCCCAAGATCGACATTGCGCTCGATCCGCTGGAAGGCACCACCATCACCGCCAAGGCCGGCCCCAACGCGCTGGCCGTGCTGGCCTGTGCCGAGGAAGGCAACCTGCTTAACGCGCCCGACGTCTACATGGACAAGCTGGCGGTTGGCCCGGGCTATCCCGACGGGATCATCGACCTGGCCAAGAGCCCGACCGAGAACGTCACGGCTGTGGCCGCGGCCAAGGGAGTCGAGCCTGGCGAAATCATCGTCTGCGTGCTTGATCGTCCGCGCCATGCCGAACTGATCGCGGAATTGCGCGGCCTGGGCTGCGGCGTGGTGCTGATCGGCGATGGCGATGTGGCCGGCGTGATCGCGGTAACCAACGAGGATACCACGATCGACATGTACATGGGCTCGGGCGGCGCGCCCGAGGGCGTGCTGGCAGCTGCCGCCCTGCGCTGCGTTGGCGGGCAGTTCAACGGCCGCCTGCTGTTCCGCAACGATGACGAGCGGGCCCGTGCCCGCAAGTGGGGCATCGAGGACCTCAACAAGATCTACACCCGTGACGAGCTGGCCAAGGGCGACTGCATCTTTGCCGCTACCGGGGTGACCGACGGCTCGCTGCTGGCCGGCGTCAAGCGCCGCAAGGACGGCACCATGACTACCGAAAGCGTGGTGATGCGCGCCAGTTCGGGCACGGTCCGCTGGGTCCGGGGCGAGCACCGCAAGCCGCGCTAATCCACGCCTCTGCGCCCGGACCGCCTTGCAATCCGGCTCTCCCTGATTAGAGGCTCGCTCCGGGGCTAGAATCACGGGGAAGGCAGCGCAATGAAACTGATGGCCGGCAATTCGAACCTGCCGCTGGCGCGGGACATCGCTGCCTATCTCGATCTGGCGCTGACTGACGCCTCGGTGCGGCGCTTTGCCGACGAGGAAGTCTTCGTCGAGATCCACGAGAACGTGCGCGGCGAGGATGTCTTCGTCGTTCAGTCGACCAGTTTCCCGGCCAATGACAATCTGATGGAACTGCTGATCTGCATCGATGCGCTGCGCCGCGCCTCGGCCAAGCGGATTACCGCGGTGCTGCCCTATTTCGGCTATGCCCGGCAGGACCGGAAGCCCGGCCCGCGCACCCCGATCTCGGCCAAGCTGGTCGCCAACCTGATCACTACCGCCGGCGCAGATCGCGTCCTCGCAGTCGATCTCCACGCCGGGCAGATCCAGGGCTTCTTCGATATCCCGACCGACAACCTCTATGGCGCGCCGGTAATGGCGGATGACATCCTGGAGCGTACCGGCGGGCAGAACCTGATGGTTGTCTCGCCCGACGTCGGCGGCGTGGTCCGCGCCCGCGCGCTGTCCAAGCGCGTGGGCGATGCCCCGCTCTCGATCGTCGACAAGCGCCGGGACAAGCCTGGGTCATCCGAAGTGATGAACATTATCGGTGACGTGAAGGGCTGGGATTGCATCCTGATCGACGACATCATCGATTCAGGCGGCACCCTGTGCAATGCGGCCGCCGCGCTGATGGAGGCTGGTGCCAACAGCGTCACTGCCTACCTCACGCATGGTGTCCTTTCGGGCAAGGCGGTCGAGCGGGTGACCAATTCGGCGCTGAAGGAACTGGTGATTACCGATTCGATCCAGCCGACCGACGCGACCAAGGACAGCGCCAAGATTCGCATCCTGCCGATTGCCCCGCTGATCGGCGAAGCGATCCGCCGGATTGCCGACGAAAGCTCGGTTTCGAGCCTGTTCGACTGACATGAACCTGACCGCCGACATTGCCCTGGCCCACCGCCTGGCCGATGCGGCGCGCAGTGCAATCCTGCCACACTACCGTGCTGGCCTGACCAGCGAGCGCAAGGCGGATGCATCCCCGGTCACGCTGGCTGACCGGGCGGCGGAAGAGGCCATGCGCCGAATCCTCAAGGCCGAATGCCCGCGCGATGCGGTCCACGGCGAGGAATTAGGCACCGAAGCCGGCTCTTCCAACCGCACCTGGGTGCTCGATCCGATCGATGGCACCGCCTCGTTCCTGATTGGCCGCCCGATCTTTGGCACGCTGATCGCGCTGGTGGTCGATGGCTGGCCGGTGCTGGGGGTGATCGATCAGCCGGTGCTTGACGAGCGCTGGATCGGGGTGACGGGGCAGCCGACCCTGCTCAACGGCCGGCCGGCGCGCACCCGGCTGTGCCGCGAGCTTAGCGATGCGACCCTGGCAACCACCGGGCCGCATTACTTCGACGATCATGACGGCGCGCACTTCATGGGCCTGGCCGCCAAGACCGATCACCGCCGGATGGTGATGGGCGGCGATTGCTACAACTATGCCCTGCTTGCCTCGGGCCATCTCGACATCGTCTGCGAAGCCAATCTCAAACTGCACGACTATGCCGCGCTGGTGCCGGTGGTCGAAGGGGCGGGCGGGACCATGTGCGACTGGAATGGCGATCCGCTGCATGCCGCATCCTCGGGCCATGTCCTCGCGCTGGGCGATCCCGCACGGCTGGATGACGTGGTCGAAGCACTCGCCTGCCATCACTGAGCCAGGCCTGATTCCGGTTACAGATGTGACCTTTTTGCGACAGGCGGTAACCAACTGACGCGGCGGGATTCGCCGACTCTTGCCTCGCGCGCGCTGCGGGTCCAGCAATCTGCGTCCAGGGATTTGAAGCCGGAATTCCCGGCAGATCCAAGGGAGGAACCATGCAGAAAAAGTTTGAAACGCAGCTGGCCTATCGCCTGCTTGCGGGCGCCGCGATGCTGGCGCTCACCGTCCCCGTCCATGCCCAGGAAGCCGAAGAGGCCACAGACGGCAACGAGATCGTCGTGACCGCGACCAAGCGCAACGAAACGATCCAGGACGTGCCCTTCTCGATCGCCGCCGTGACTGCGGCCGCCATCCAGAAGACCGGCGCCACCAATATCGAGGACATCTCGCGCAATGTCGCGGGTCTCACTGTCCAGAACCTCGGGCCGGGCCAGAGCCAGGTCTCGGTGCGTGGCGTTTCGGCCGGCCAGATCGTCCGCGACCAGCCGGGCGTGAAGGAGCAGGTTGGCGTCTATCTTGATGAATCGGTGATCTCGCTTTCGCTGTTCACCCCCGATTTCGACCTGTTCGATCTCAACCGCGTCGAAACGCTGCGCGGGCCCCAGGGCACGCTGTTCGGTTCGGGTTCGGTTGGCGGCACCGTCCGCTACATCACCAACCAGCCGAAGCTGGGCGTGACCGAAGGCACCGTCGAAGCCGGCCTCAACACCTTTGATGGCGGCTCGATGGGCTATGGCGCCAAGGGCGCCGTCAACCTGCCGCTGGGTGAAAAGGCGGCGCTGCGCGTGGTTGCCTATGGCGAAAAGTTCGGCGGCTTTATCGACGCGATCGGCCCGGCGGCCGGTGAAGACGTCAACGATGGTCGCCGCTTCGGCGGGCGCGTCAGCCTGCTGCTGGAGCCCACTGACGGCATCAAGATCACGCCGCGCGTGATCTACCAGGATGTCCAGGCCAACGGTTTCAACCGCGCCGAACGCTACAGCCTCTATTACAACCCGCTGATCAGCGCGGCCCAGGTGCTGCCGGAAGACACCCAGTACCTGAAGCTGCGTGAAGAGTTTCGCGACAAGACCACCCTGGCCGATCTCAACGTCAGCATCGACCTGGGCGAGACGATCCAGCTCACCTCGGTGACGAGCTACATCAACCGCGACATCCTGGTCAGCCGCGATGCTTCGGCGCTGACCGGTTCGGTCTATGTTTCGTTCGCTGGCGCGGCTGCGGCTGCGGCGGGCGGCGCGGCGCTCCCGTCGAACCTGCTCGATACCACCAAGCTAAAGCAGTGGACCCAGGAACTGCGCCTCGCCTCGACTGGCGCGGGTCCGCTACAGTGGGTGATCGGCGGCTTCTACAGCGATGTCGACCGTACCTATGCCCAGCGCCTGCCGACGCCGGGTTCGGACGCTTTTGGCCAGATCTTCCTCAATGCCGCTGCGGGCGGTCTGCCGATCGCGGCGACGTATAACGGCTTCCCGGCCAACTCGCCCTACAACGCGGACATCCCCTACAAGATCAAGCAGTACGCGCTGTTCGGTGAAGCGAGCTACAAGTTCGGCCAGTTCAAGCTGACCGCTGGTGGCCGCTACTACGACTTCAACGAAACGCGTGACTTCATCTCGGGCGGGATATTCGCCAATGGCGATACCTTCCGCGGCGACAAGACCAGCTCGAGCGGGTTCACCCCGCGCGTCATCCTGTCCTACGAGGCCAGCGACGACGTGTCGCTCAACCTCCAGGCCTCGAAGGGCTTCCGGCTTGGCGGCGTTAACGATCCGCTCAATATCCCGCTCTGCTCGGGCGGGGCGACGGGTCCGGATGCGCGCACCTATGGCGGTCGGCCGAGCTACAAGGACGAGACGCTGTGGAACTATGAGGCCGGCGTAAAGGCCTCGACCGGCGGCATCACGCTTAACGCTGCCGTGTTCTACAACGACATCCGCAACCTGCAGGTTACGGCCGATGCCGGCTCGTGCTCGTCACGCGTCGTCTTCAACGTGCCCAAGGCCCACAGCGCGGGCGTCGAGGTCGAACTCGGCGTCAAGCCGGCCCCCGGCTTCGAATTCTCGCTCAACGGCAGCGTGACCGATTCGAAGTTCGACAGCTCGGTGGTCGATGCGGGTGGTGCGGTGATTGCCGGGATGCGCGATGGCAACCGCCTGCCGACCGTGCCGAAGTTCCAGATCGCGGCCAATGCCAGCTACGTCACGGCCGTGGGCGATGGTCTCGACTGGTCGCTGAACGCCAGCTTCCAGCACGTTGGCAACCGCTACACCCAGCCGGGTGACCAGGAGGCGGGCTCGGGCTCGTTCACGAACTCGCTGTTCTTCAATCCGGCCACCTCGGCCTTCGGCAGCGGTACCTACAACTTCGGTAGCTACCTGCTGCCGAGCTACAACCTGGTCAATCTCTCGACCGGGCTGGAGTGGGACAGCGGCCTGTCAGTGATGGTCTATGTGAACAATCTGTTCAACGAGACCCCGCTGCTCTCGCTCGATCGCGAGCGCGGTGGCCGTGCCCGCATCGGCTACAACGTCGGCAGCCCGCGCAAGTATGGCCTGACCGTCCGCCAGAGCTTCTAAGCCTGGCACCAGCCTGAAGCAGGGGCCCGGCTGCGAAAGCAGCCGGGCCCTTTCTTGTTGGGGTCTAGTGGAGTTCGGCCTTGATGAAATCGGCGGCGCGTTCGCCGATCATGATCGAAGGGGCGTTGGTGTTGCCCGAGACCAGCCGCGGCATGATCGAGGCGTCGGCGACCCACAGGCCATCGATGCCGCGCAGCTTCAAGGTGGGGTCGACCACGCTCTGGTCATCGCCGCCCATCCGGCAGGTGCCGACCGGGTGATAGACGGTATCGGCGCGGCTACGGATCAGGGCGTCGAGCGCATCGTCGCTTGCAAGGTCGACCGGTTGGCGCGGCGTTCCGCCGTAGGCCGCCAGGGCTCCGGTTTCGGCAATCCGGTACATCAGCCGCACCCCGGCGCGCAGCGTGGCGATATCGCGCGGATCGTCGAGGAAGTTCGGGTCGATCGCCGGCGCTGCCGATGGCTCGGGCGAGGCGAGGCGCACTGTCCCGCGGCTTTCCGGGCGCAGGACGCAAGCGTGGATCGAAAAGCCGTGACCCTTTACCTTGGTGCGGCCGTGGTCTTCCAGCATGGCGGGAACGAAGTGGTACTGGATATCGGGTGCGGGCAGGTCCGGATTGGTCCGCCAAAAGCCGCCGGCTTCGGCAAAGCAGGTTGTCATGATCCCAGTGCGCTTCAGCCGGTGTTCGATCACCGCCTTGGCCATCTTCCAGGTGCCTCGCAGGCTGTCGCCGATGAAGTCGAGCGAGCCGGTCTCCCAGCTGGCGACAAAGTCGATGTGGTCCTGCAGGTCCTCGCCGACCGCCGCCTGGTCGAGCAGTACGGGCAGGCCCTTGTCCTGAAGGTGAGCCGCCGGGCCGATGCCCGAAAGCATCAGCACTTGCGGGCTGCCGAAGGCCCCGGCCGAAAGTACCACGCCGCCGCTCGCCCGGATCACTTCGCGCTTTCCGCCAAAGCGGGCCTGCACCCCGACCGCGCGGCCATCCTCGACCACGATCTTCTCGACCAGTGCGCCGGTGCGGATCGCCAGGTTGGGGCGCGGGGTGAGATAGGCGCGGGCCGCTGACCAGCGCTCGCCGGCCTTCTGCGTCACCTGGTAAATTCCGAAGCCATCCTGGCGGGCGCCATTGAAATCGTTGTTCTCGGGCAGCTGCAGCGCAGCAGCGCTGGCGACGAAGGCCTCGCTCCCCGTGCTCGGCCAGCGCTGGTCCATGACGTTGAGCGGGCCCTCGCCGCCATGCCATTCGTTGCCGCCGCGCTCGTTGCCTTCGGACCGGCGGAAATAGGGCAGGACATCGGCGTGGCTCCAGCCGGTGCAGCCCAGCGCGGCCCACTGGTCGTAATCGAAGTGGTTGCCGCGGATATAGACCATCGCGTTGATCGCGCTCGACCCGCCCAGGCCGCGCCCGCGTGGCTGGTAGCCGATCCGGCCATTCAGGCCTTTCTGCGGCACAGTATCGAACCGCCAGTTCGACTTTTCCGGGATGAAGGGCATGAACCCGGGGGTCTTGACCCGGATCGTGTCGTTGTCCGGGCCGGCCTCCAGCAGGCAGACCCGGCGCTTGCCGTCTTCCGAAAGGCGGCCCGCCACGGCGCTGCCGGCGCTGCCGCCACCGATCACGATGATATCGAACTGGTCCATGTCAGGCTCTCTCCACTTTGGTGAAGAGCGTTAAGCGACCGGTTAAATCACTGCAATCCTATTCCGCGGGATCGGCCATCTGGCGGGCCTGCCAGCGGGCGCGGATCGTGTCGGATGTGTCGCGACTGCCGTCGTGAGTCCAACCGGGCTGGCGCCAGAGATAGGATAGCTTGTGTTGCCACGGCGCATTCCAGACGTCCTTGGCGATGCCGATCCATTCATGGAACACGGCGTAAAGCAGGTTGAAGGTGCCGAGTTGGCGGACGATCCCATAGCGGATTGGCTCTTCGTCCACCTCGGGCACAAAGGTGCCGAACATCCGGTCCCAGACGATGAAGACCCCGGCATAGTTTGAATCAAGGTAACGCGGATTGGTGGCGTGATGGACGCGGTGGTGGCTGGGTGTGTTCATCACCGCCTCGAACCAGCGCGGGAAGCGCCGAATTGCCTCGGTGTGGATCCAGAACTGGTAGATCAGGTTCACCCCGCCGCAGAACAGGATCATCGCCGGGTGAAAACCGATCGCGGCCAGCGGCAGCTTGAACAGGAACGACATCGCCAGCCAGCCAGTCCAGGTCTGCCGCAGGGCAGTGGAAAGGTTGTAGTGCTGGCTGGAGTGGTGGTTGACGTGGCTCGCCCAGAACCAGCGCACCCGGTGGGCGCTGCGGTGGAACAGGTAATAGAGCAGGTCATCCAGGACAAAGCACAGGATCCAGGCCCACCAGGTCCAGGGGACCGTGGTGATACGATGCTCCCACAGCCATAGCATCAGGCCATAGATCGCCCCGCCGAACAGCAGGCCAGCCACCGTGCTGCCCAGGCCAAAGGCCAGCGAAACCAGCGTATCGCGCGGCTCGTACTTTTCCGGCGCATTACGCCGCGCCCAGACCATTTCGATCAGGATCAGCAGGATGAAGAAGGGAACGGCAAAGTCGACCGGATTGGGTAGCTTAGGCATGTCGTGCTCCTGCTGGCGGCAGGCGGCGCAGGCCCGCGGCCCAGACCCCGGCATTCTCGCCCAGGTGCAGCGTGACCGTCCCAAAAGTCTTCTCGCCGGTGCCGATGGTCAGGAAATCGCGATCCAGCCGCGCTTCGGTGGCGCCATCGAGCAGGCGGGCAACCCAGGCCGCGCCATGGCGGCGCAGCAGCATCTGCTGCCCCTGGGCATCGCGCAGCAGGGCGCCGATCCCGGCCTTGTCGAGCGCGATATCGACCGGTTCGAACCCTTCGATCGCTTCATTTGCCAGGATCCGGGCGTGGTCGGCATTGCGAATTCGCAAGTCCCCGCCCAGGCCCATCCAGCGGGCCAGCAAGGCGAGCGTAAGGATCGCGATCAGGGACGCGCCGAACTTGGCCAGATCGATCCAGGCGCCTTCCATGCCAGCTTACGCGCTGCGCCCCTTCAGCATGTCCATCAAGGGGCGGACCGGGCTGACATCATAGCCGGCGGTCGCGGCCTGGGCGGTCACTTCCTCCAGGTCGGCACCCTTGCTTGCTTGCGCCAGGGCCCAGAGCAGGGTCGAGCGGGTGCCGGAGCGGCAATAGGCCAGCACCTTGCCCGCGCTGCGATCAAGCGCCGCCGCCATGGCCTCGACCTGTGGGCCGGAAAAGCCGGCGTGCGTTACAGGTATGGCGATATAATCCATGCCGAGCGCGCGGGCTGCGGCCTCGATCTCCGCACCCGGTACCTGGTCGTCGCTTTCACCTTCGGGGCGATTGTTGATCACCAGGCCAACCCCCAGGGCCTTGGCCTCGGACAGGTCGCTCAGGCTGATTTGCGGACTGGCTAGGATGTGATCGGTCAGGCGGCGGAACATCGTGCAACACCCCGTTGGCAAGCAGGCAATCTTCGCCGCCTAGCCCCCACAGCGATCAAAGCCAAGGGTCAGTTGCACCCGGACTTCGGCAGAAATGTCACACCGATTGGCGGCTCTCTGCGGGCCACGCGATTCGATTCGCCAAGCGGATGCAGATGAGTTATCACCAGCCTTGCAGCGGTGCGGGCCAGATTCCGTCGCGTCTGCCTCCCCGGTGCGTTTCGTCCGCACGGCCGGGGCTGCGAACCGGCGGACGATACGAAAGTGCGTTCGGGTATATGGGTTTTGATAGAGGACGTCGCGGTCGTGGCCGTGACAAGCGCGACGGGTTTGGCGAAGAAAGTTTCGATCCGTTTGCAGGCGGCGGTGATCGCTTCGGTGGTGGTGGCGACCGTTTTGGCGGCGGCGGCGGTGATCGCGGCGGCTTCGGTGGCCCCAGTCGCGGCTTCGGCGGCGGTGACCGTGGCGGCTTCGGCGGCGCTGGTGGCGGCGGCGGTGGTCGCGGCGGCTTCGGCGGCGGCGCTCCGCGCGGCGGCGGCGCTGGCGGCGGCGGCGGCATGCCCGCGCAGGTGGTCGGCGAAGGTTCCGGCACCGTAAAGTTCTTCAACGCCGGCAAGGGCTTTGGCTTCATCCAGCGCGATGAAGGCGGCGAAGACGTGTTCGTGCACATCAGCGCGGTCGAGCGGGCCGGGTTGGAAAGCCTTGCTGAAGGCCAGCAGCTGAAGTTCACCCTGGTTGACCGGGGCGGCAAGATTTCGGCCAGCGATCTCGAAGTTGTCGGTGACGTGATCGAAGCGCCAAAGCGCGAAGCCGCGCCGCAGCGTCAGCTGACCGGCGACAAGGCGACTGGTACGGTCAAGTTCTTCAACGCGATGAAGGGCTTTGGCTTCATCACCCGTGATGACGGCCAGCCCGATGCCTTCGTGCACATCAGTGCGGTTGAGCGTTCGGGCATGTCCGGCCTCAACGAAGGTGACCGGGTCGAGTTCGACATCGAAGTCGATCGACGAGGCAAGTATTCGGCCGTGAATCTGACACCGCTGCAGGGCTGACCTGCCGGTGCCGGTCCTGGGGTTGCCCCGGGACTTTCCACGGCCTAGAACTCCGCAAATGGCGGTCCTTCGCGGGGCCGCCATTTGTCGTTTTCCAATTCATGCATATCTCGCATCCAGCAAAGGATTACCGCAATGTCGATCACTCCGCTCATGCCAGTATACCCTCGCTGCGGCTTCCGGCCGGTGCGCGGCGAACACTGCCACCTGATCGGTGAAGACGGGCAGCGATATCTGGATTTCGCCGCCGGCATTGCGGTCAACCTGCTGGGCCATTCGCACCAGGGCCTCATCGGCGCAATCCAGCGCCAGGCCGCGACGCTGATGCATGTCTCCAACCTCTACGGTAGCCCGCAGGGTGAGCATCTGGCCCAGCGGCTGGTCGACCTGACCTTTGCCGACACGGTGTTCTTCACCAATTCGGGTGCTGAAGCGGTTGAATGCGCGATCAAGACCGTGCGGGCCTATCACAGCCATGTCGGTAACGATCACAAGTATGAGATCATCACCTTCAAGAACGCCTTCCACGGGCGGACCATGGCAACGATCAGCGCTTCCAATCAGGAAAAGATGCACAAGGGCTTCCTGCCGCTGCTGCAGGGATTCAAGTACGTCGATTTCGATGACCTTGAAGGCGCCAAGGCGGCGATCGGACCGAACACTGCGGGCTTCCTGGTCGAGCCGGTCCAGGGCGAAGGCGGGATCCGTCCGGCTTCGGACGAGTTCATGCAAGGCCTGCGTGCCCTGGCCGATGAGCACGACCTGCTGCTGGCGCTGGACGAGGTCCAGTGCGGTGTCGCCCGTTCGGGCACGCTCTATGCCTATGAGCAGTATGGCATTACCCCTGATGTTGTCGCCACGGCCAAGGGGCTGGGTGGCGGGTTCCCGATCGGGGCCTGCCTCGCCACCGAAAAGGCCGCGCGAGGCATGGTGATTGGCACCCATGGTTCGACCTATGGCGGCAATCCGCTTGCCATCGCGGCCGCCGAAGCCGTGCTCGATGCTGTCGCCAACGAGGAGTTCCTCGCCCAGGTCCAGGCCACCAGCGAGCGACTGCGCAGCCGGCTGGAGCAGTTCATCGGCAATTACCCCGACCTGTTCGAACTGGTTCGCGGCAAGGGCCTGATGCTGGGCATGAAGATGAAGTTCGAAGCGCGTGGCTTCATGGCGCACCTGCGCGACAACCATCACCTGCTGACCGTCGCTGCTGGGGACAACACCTTGCGCCTGGTCCCGCCGTTGGTGATCGGCGATGCCGAGATCGACGAATTCTTCGACAAGCTCTCCGCCGGTGCGGCCAGCTTCCAGCCGCCGGAACCAGCGCAATGACCCGGCATTTCCTGAACCTGGCCGATGCCGGGGGCGATGGCGTCGCCGCGATGCTCGGCGATGCGCTGGATCGCAAGACCGCTCGCGCTGGCTGGCCCAAGGGCAAGGCGGACGTCGATGCGCCGCTCGCCGGACATGTTCTGGCAATGGTGTTCGAGAAGAACTCGACCCGCACCCGCGTGTCATTCGACATCGCGATGCGGCAACTGGGCGGCAGCGCCATCACGCTCGAAGCCGGCACCAGCCAGCTTGGTCGGGGCGAAACCATAGCCGACACGGCCCGCGTGCTCAGCCGGATGGTCGATGCGATCATGCTGCGGACTTACGATCACGCCAAGATCGAGGAGCTGGCGCACTACGCCACCGTGCCCGTGATCAATGGCCTGACCGACGAATCGCATCCTTGCCAGATCATGGCTGACCTCCTGACCCTGCTCGAGCGCGGCAAGGCGCTGCCCGGGCTGGAAGTGGCCTGGCTGGGCGATGGCAACAACGTCCTGAACTCGATCATCGAGGCGGCCGGGCTGCTCCACTTCAACGTCCGCGTTGGTACGCCCCAGGGCTATGAACCTGATGGGGGCTATATCGACCGGGCGCGTGCGCTGGGCGCTACCATTACCCTGACAAAGGATGCGGCCGAGGCGGCTCGCGGAGCAGACGTGATCGTGACCGACACCTGGGTCTCGATGGGCCAGGAGCATGCGCATAACAAGCTGGCGGCCATGGCCCCATTCCAGGTTGATGAGCGGCTGATGGGTCTGGCGGGCGCCGACGCGACGTTCCTGCATTGTCTGCCCGCACATCGCGGCGAGGAAGTGACCGATGCGGTGATCGACGGGCCGCAGTCCGCCGTTTGGGATGAAGCCGAAAACCGCATCCACGCCCAGAAGAGCGTGCTGCGCTGGGTCTTCGGGCAATTGTGAGCCTGCCGGAACACATCGCAGCCGGGGAAACCGGGTATGACCGGGTCCTCCGCTTTTCGATTCCCGATCGGAACGCTCGTGGTCGCGCCGTGCGGCTGGGACCGGTGCTCGACACCATCCTGACCGCGCACGATTATCCCCCGCCGATCCGCCGCCTGCTGGCAGAGGCGCTGGTGCTGGCGGCTCTCCTCGGAACCTTGTTGAAGGATGAGGACAGCCAGCTCACCATGCAGGCCCAGACCGAGGCCGGCGTGGTCGATCTGCTGGTCTGTGATTATCGCAATGGCGCGCTGCGCGGCTATGTCCGCCACGATCCGGATCGGCTTGCCATGCTGGGCCGCGATCCATCGCTGTTTGCGCTGTTCGGCAAGGGCTATCTTGCGGTCACTTTCGATCTGGCGGCGACCGGGCAGCGCTATCAGGGGATCGTGCCGCTCGAGGGCGCGAGCCTGGCCGAGGCCTGCGAAAGCTATTTCGCCCAGAGCGAGCAGGTCCCGACCCTGATCCGCGTCGGGATCGGTGATGGGGCGGCGGGCTGCATCGGCGGCGGTATCCTGCTCCAGCACCTGGCCGAGGGTGAAGAGGGGCGCGAACGCCTGCACGTGCGATTGGATCATCCGGAGTGGGAGCACGTTGCCGTGCTGGCTGGGAGCACCCGGCCCGAGGAACTGGTCGATCCGGATCTCTCGCTCGAGGCGCTGGTTTGGCGGTTGTTTCACGAGGAATCGGAAATCCGGGTCGAGGCCGGCGGCCCGCTGCAGCGCGGCTGCCGCTGCTCGATCGAGCACTATCAGAGCGTATTGGCCAAGTTCCCGGAAGCAGACCGGATCGAGATGCGCGGGGCCAACGGTCTGGTGGAAGTTGACTGCGCGTTCTGCTCCAGACTGTTCCAGATCGACATATGACAACGGTTCGTCGATAAAAAAACACGCTTTGGCGGCTCTCGTCGCTATGTTACAAGCGAAAACCCATTGCCTGCCCGCTCGTTAGCGTAACAGGCATCCGGGGGGAGAAGCGGCGTGCAGAAAATGCTGATGCGAGTGCTGGCTATGGCCCTGGCGGGCTGGGCTGCCCTTGCCGTGCCGGCTTCCAGCCAACGCCCTGCGCTTGCCATGCTTGACCAGATCGAACCTGGCCGGTGGGAGATCCGCCTGCGCGATGGATCGCGGCGGGCTTATCCACTGTGCGTCGATAATGGCCGTAAATTGATCCAGTTGCGGCACGACGCGCTCAATTGCGAACGCCTGGTTGTGGATGATCGCGTCGATCAGGTGACCGTGCAATACACCTGTCGCGGGCGTGGCTATGGCCGAACCAGCATTCGGCGCGAAACCGGGCGGCTTGTCCAGATCGAGACCCAAGGCATTGCCGAAGGTCTGCCGTTCGAATTTGCGGCAGAGGCGCGCCGGATCGGTGACTGCAGCAGCTAGAGCGCGGTTGCCATAGGGCTGCGCTCAGGCTAGCCCCAATGCAATGTCTTCCGCTGCCAATTCCCCACAGCGCCAGGCTGTCGTGCTCCTTTCGGGCGGCCTCGATTCCATGGTGGTGGCCGGGCTGGCCCAGGATGCGGGCTATGCGATCAACGCGCTGACCATCGATTACAACCAGCGCCACCGCCGCGAGCTCGATGCCGCCAAGGCGATCGCGACACGGATCGGGGCCCTGCGCCATGTGATCCTGCCGCTCGATCTGTCGCGCTTTGGCGGCTCAGCGTTGACCGACGATATTGCGGTGCCGAAGGACGGTGTCGGACAGGACATTCCGGTTACCTATGTGCCGGCCCGCAACCTGGTGTTCCTCTCGCTGACCCTGGCCTGGGCCGAGGCATTGGGGGTGCGTGACCTGTTTATCGGCGTCAATGCGCTGGACTATTCCGGCTATCCCGATTGCCGGCCTGAATTCATTGCGGGCTTCCAGGATCTGGCGCGGCTGGCAACCAAGGCTGGTGCTGAAGGGGATGAATGGCGAATCCACGCGCCGTTGCAGTTCCTTGGCAAGGCGGAGATCGCGGCCGAGGCGCATCGGCTGGGGCTCGATGCGGGGCTGAGCTGGTCCTGCTACGATCCCCAGCCCGATGGCTTGGCCTGCGGCCTGTGTGATAGCTGCCGCTTGCGACGCGAAGGCTTTGCCAAGGCGGGACTGGTCGATCCGACCCGCTACGCTGCCTAGAATCAAAAAGAGTAACAGGGAGAGACCAGGTGAACGAAGCCCAGGATACCGCTGCTGCCCCGCGCGAGGCCAGTTCCTATAGCTGGTACGTGCTCTGCGTCCTGGTCGTGGTCTATATCCTCAATTTCATCGACCGGCAGATCATCTCGATCCTGGCGCTGGAGATCAAGGCCGATCTTAACCTCACAGATAGCGACATGGGCTTCCTTGGCGGGGCGGCCTTCGCCGTATTCTATGCCTTGTTCGGCATTCCGCTTGGCCGGCTGGCTGACAACTGGAGCCGGGTAAAGCTGCTTGCCATCGGCCTGGCGCTCTGGTCGACGATGACTGCACTGTCCGGCTTTGCGCGCAGCCAGATGACCCTGACCCTGGCGCGCATGGGTGTGGGGATTGGCGAGGCGACTGCCAGCCCGACCGCCTATTCGCTGATTTCGGACTATTTCCCCAAGCGTCAGCGGGCGACGGCGCTCGCGATCTATTCCTCGGGCCTCTATCTTGGCGGGGGTGTCTCGCTGCTGATCGGGGCCAAGATCAGCAAGGTCTGGAACGCAACCTATCCCGATGGCGGGCCACTCGGCCTGGTTGGCTGGCACGCGGCGTTCCTGGCGGTTGGCATTCCTGGCGTTCTAGTTGCCCTGTGGGTGGCCACACTGCGCGAACCGGTGCGCGGAGCCATGGACGGAACCCCCAGCAAGAGTTCGGATCGACCCTTTGCTGAATTCTTTTCCGACCTCTCAACGATCGTTCCGCCCTTTACCTTGCTCGGCGCGGCGCGGCGCGGTGTCGCGGCTCTGGCGATCAATGTGGCGGTGGCAGTTGGCCTGTGCACCTTTGCCTGGATTATGATCCAGCTGACCGGCAACCTGCCGCAGTGGTCGGCAGTGGCGCTGGGCTATTATGCCGTGTTCTCGTGGGCCTCGGTGTTGCGCCAGAAGGACCCGGCCACCTTCCGCCTGATCTGGGGGACTCCGGCCTTCATCTGCACAACCCTGGGCTACAGCATGGTCTCGCTGGCGGCTTATGGCCTGGCCTTCTGGTCGGCGCCCTATGCCGAGCAGGTGCTGAAGCTGCCCAAGGACCAGCTTGCCTTCTGGCTTGGCGCCAACGGTGCGATCAGCGGCTTCCTGGGTGTGATCATTGGTGGGCGCGTGGCCGATGCGCTGCGGGCAAAGAACCCGGCTGGGCGCATCCTGGTGATCCTGTTCGGGGTGATTGCCCCGGCCCTGCCCATCTGGATCGGCTATACTACGCCTGATCCGGTGCTGTTCTATGTCATGAACTTCCTGGCCGGCCTGTGCGGGGCGGCGGCGCTGGGCGCGGCGGCTGCCACGACCCAGGACCTGGTCCTGCCGCGGATGCGCGGAACGGCAACGGCGTCGTTCTTCCTGGGCACGACGCTGGTCGGTCTTTGCTTCGGCCCCTACATGGTCGGGCAGGTATCGGACCTCACCGGCAGCATGGTCGACGGCAAGCTGGTGGGAGACCTGCGCACCGGGATCCTGTCGCTGATCGGTGTTGCGCCGATTGCCGTTGCCCTGCTGGTCTATGCCTACAAGGCCGTGCCGCAGGCCGAAGCCACCCTGGTCCAGCGCGCCGGCGAGAGCGGCTGAGGCGCTAGAGTCGCTTCAGCACCCCACAGGCAATCCGCGCGCCGCTATTGCCCGAAGGATCGGTGCGATAGTCATCGGCCGCAGCGTGCAGCACAACGGCGGTGCCGTCGGCATCAAACAGGGCTGCGTCGATCGCGGCGCTGTCCAGGCCCAGGCTGGTGCTGGCGGTGCCTAGTCCGGCCTTGTCGATTGTCACGTTGGGCAGATCGCCAAGGTGCGCGCCCTGCGGGTTATCCTTGCCATGCTGGTGCCCGCCGGGATTGAGGTGCGGACCCGCACTGGTGAACGGTGCCTCGCACTTGCCCACAGCGTGGAGGTGCATCCCGTGGACTGCCCCCGGCGTTCCGTTGATGGTGATGCTGACCGTTGTGTCGTTACCACGCCGGAAGAACACGGCGGTGCCAACCGGGCGGCCTTCGGCATTGGCGAGCTGCGCAGTGCCAAGGTTGGCAGTGCGACTGTCAATGGTGGTGCAGCCGGCGAGGGCCAGTGCGATGAGGCTGGGGGTCATGAAACGCAGCATGCTTCTCTCCAACTTCCCCCTCACCCAAAAGGAAAGGGGGCCGGATTGCTCCGACCCCCTGAACCTTAGCACCTTGCGGCGGCTGATTACATGCCCGAACCCGGACCGTAGGTGATTTCCACCCGGCGGTTCTGAAGTTCGCGCACGCCGTCAGCAGTCGGCACGCGCGGGTTGTTTTCACCGAAGCCCTGGCTCGAGATGGCGCCATCGGCGATCCCACGCGAGGTCAGGTAGCCGCGGACCGAAGCGTTGCGACGCTCCGACAGGCCCTGGTTGTACTTCGGGGTACCCGAACGGTCGGCATAACCGGCCAGCATGATCGGAACGTTGGCGCAGTTGGCATAAGCCGTGACTGCACTGTCGAGGATCGAGGCTGCTTCCGGCGTGACGTCCGACTTATCCCAGTCGAAGAACACGATGTACGGACCCTTGTTGCAGACCACTGCCGGCGGCGGGGG
>JBEGOD010000135.1:0-5678 GCA_041182185.1 Pseudomonadota bacterium | reverse complement strand
AAGCGGCGAAGAAGCAGAACTGCACCAGCATCGCCTGGGTGTAATTGAGCGTGAACAGCTCCTTCAGCTTCGGAATGATCACGTCATTCAGCGACGTGATCCCGCCAAAGATGAAGAACAGTCCCATCACGAACACCTGCAGCTGCGGTGCATCGATATAGTCACCCTGCGCCGGTGCGGCGGCCGTGTCGGTGGCGATTGCCATTTCCCGTCATCCTCTCATGGTATTGTCCGGCGCGGGGCCGGAAGATCGGTTCGAGCGCTTCAGAACGAGCAGTCCGCGCCGGCCGGCATGGCCTGGCGCGACACTGCGGCGATCTGCAATTTCAACGGTCCGCTTGAGGTAATCGCCAGCGACTGGCCCAGCCCGGGCGCACAGGCATCGGTGATGATCATTTCACGCCAGCCCTTGCTGGCGCTCAAGGCCAGCTGGCGGGTAATATCGAGGGTCGTCTTGCCCAGGGTCAGCTTCACCGGAGCCTGCGGCTGATCCGGCAGGAAATAGCTGATCCGGAAAGCACCCGAACCCGCTTGCCGCTGGGCGAAGGACAAGGTCGAGCCAGGGCTGAAGGTTATCTCGCGAGCATCTTCCTGCCGCTTGCGGTCTACCCCGCGCGCGGCAATCCCGCCGGCTTGGCCGCGCAGGTTGGGCAGCATCGCGCCATCGCCGGTTATCATCGTACCCGGAGCCAGCTTACCGTCCACGAACCAATCAGCCGAAGGACCAGACTTCAGGTAGGCACAAGTCTCGTCGAGCTTTGCGATCGTGCTGCGTTCTTCCAACGCTAGTCCGTAGCCGACATTGAACAGCGCGCCGTCGGGTCCGTTAACCGGCTTGCCATCGCATCCGGCCGGCCAGCTGAACGACAGACGACCAGTCGCGGGAAGCTTGCCGAACAGCACGTCGGCCACCCCCGCCCCCTCGCTGCCTGGAAGCCAGGCGGCGACAAAGGCATCGGCGGCATTGATTTCGCGGTTCATCCACAGCGGGCGGCCCGACAGGAACACGGCGACCGTGCGAACACCCGCCGCCTTGAACTTGCGCAGCAGCCCCAGGCCCTCCTCGTCCGTGAAAACCGCGTTCTTCCGGTCGCCCTCATATTCGGCATAGGGTTCCTCGCCGAACACCACCACGGCTACGTCGGGCTTGGCGGCATAGCTGCCGTCGACCGACAGCGTGGCCGCTCCACCAGAGGCCTCAGCCATGTTTTTGAGGCCGGCCCAGATCGAGGTGGCACCAGGGAAATACTTCTCGTTGGTCAGTTCCAGCCCGCCCTGCCAGGTCAGGGTCCAGCCGCCGGCCGCCTGGGCAACGCTATCGGCAGCGCGGCCCGCGACCAGAATCCGGGCACCTGCGGCCAGCGGCAGCACGCCATCGTTCTTGAGCAGAACCTGCGACTTGGCGACCGCTTCGCGCGCGACTGCGCGGTGCCGGGTCGAGCCGAGCAGTTCAAAATTGCCGCCGTGCAGGCGCAGCGACGGCTGCACCGCGCCCGGGTCAAGCAGGCCCAGCCGCAGCTTCATGCGCAGCACCCGGCCGACAGCTTCGTCCAGCCGCGCCATGGGGATCGTGCCATTCTGGACATCGCGCATCAGGTTGGCGTGCAGCGCGCGCCAATCATCCGGCACCATGTACATGTCGAGCCCGGCGAGCAGCGATTGCGGACAATCGTCAACCTTGCACCCGGCCACCTGGCCATGCGCATTCCAGTCGCCCACGACCATGCCCTTGAAGCCGAACTCGTCGCGCAGCACGCCGGTCAGCAGGTCGCGGTTGCCATGCATCTTCACGCCGTTGACCGAGTTGAAGCTGGCCATGATGCTCTCCACCCCGGCGGCAATGGCGGCGGGATAGGGTTTGGCATGCAGCGCCTTGAGCTCAGCGACGGAGCCGTTGACATCGCCCTGGTCGACCCCCTGGGTCGTGCCGCCATCGGCAAAGAAGTGCTTGGCCGTGGCGATGACATGGTCACCGCTGAGATGCTCGGGCGTGCCGAGCCGTCCCTGGAGGCCTTCAATCAGCGCCGCGCCGAGCGGCGCGACGATATCGGGGTCCTGCGAATAACTTTCGTAGGAGCGGCCCCAGCGGCGGTCGCGGGCCACGGCGATGGTCGGGGAAAAGTCCCACTCGATCCCGGTTACGCGCATCTCGAGTGCGGTCACCGCGCCGATCCGGCGGACGAGGTCGGTATCGCGGGTTGCGCCCAAGCCCACATTGTGGGGGAATATCGTCGCACCGATGACGTTGGTGTGACCGTGGACCGCGTCGGTCCCCCAGATCGCCGGAATCGCCGGTTCACCGCCAGGCAGGGGCTTGGTGGAGGCAGCCCACATCTCGTCCGCAAGCTTGAGCCACTGGGCGGCAGGCGCGAATTCGTCGCCATAGGGGCCGCCGTTACCGCCGTTGAGGTAGCTGCCGAAGCGATAGCGTTCCATGTCTGCGGCAGTGAACGAATTGATCTGCGGCTGGATCAACTGCGCGACCTTGCGCTCAAGGCTCATCCGCGCGAGCAGATCGGCAATCCGCGCGTCCTCGGTCGGCGGCGCAGGCTGGGCCACGGCTAACGGCCTGGTCGAAACGGCCGGCCCTTGTGTGCAGCCCGCGACCATCGCCAGGCACGCGACCGTCAGCATCCCAATGCGCATCAAACCCTCTCGCTGCAATTCTATCTTGTGAACGTTCTCATTCGCATGAGGCGCAGGGGGAAGTCAAGCCGCAGGCTCAGTTGGCGGGAGTCACGTTCCTCAGCAGCAATCCGGCCGCCGCAGACAGCACGGCGAGCAGCACGAACAGCACCGGATAGCCGGCCAGCGGGACAATCGCCATGGTCAGCCAAGGCATCACCAGCGAGGGCACCGTATTGGCCAGGTTGAACAGGCCCAGGTCACGCCCGCGGCGGTCTGCCCGGGGCAGGATGCGCAGGGTCTGGGCCGAATGGAGCGCCAGGAACACGGCGCTCGACAGCCCGAACAGGCCATAGGCCAGCATGGCTCCGGCCAGGTCCGGGGCCAGCGCCATGCCAAGCAGTCCCAGGCCCGAAACCAGGGCGCAGCCCTGCAGCGGCCTGATCGGATGATCGGTGCGATCCGACCAGCGCCCGACCAACAGCGCCAAAGGTGCCGAAACCAGCATGATCACGCTGAACAGCCGCGCGGTCTGGTTGTCGGTGACACTGCCGTCCAGGCTCAGCAGCCAGAAGAACAAGTAGGCGAACAGGGTCGCCTCGGCCACCTGCACCGCCAGGCGAGCGAGCCACATTCGCAGCGCTACGCCGCGCGTGCCGGTGCCGGGCTCCGCTTGCGGCCCGCCCTGCGGCGCTCCGCCTGCAGCCGGCGCACCGTGCAGCAGGATCGGTACCACGCAGATCGCCACCAGCAGCGCCACCAGCAGCAGCCGGGCTTGCCCACCGGCCAGGCCAGGCCAGGTCACGATCGCGCCAGCCAGCGCGCCAAGACCCGGCGCAAAGGCCATCAGTCCGCCCAGCAGCCCCTTGCGATCATTGGGCACGACATCCCCCGCCCAGGCCGCCAGCGGCCCTAGCATCATGTTGAGCGCAAGCTGCCAGCCTATGATCGCCAGGACCAGGCCAAACAGGCTGGTCGCCCAGCCGATCACGGGGAGCAGCAGGCAAGACAGCCCCAGGCCGGCCAGGATCCAGCCCCGCCGATTGCGCGTTACATCGCTGAGATAACCGAACAGGATCCCCGCCAGGCTGGCAGCGATCGCCCCGACCAGGGCGATATAGGCCAGCCAGCTAACCCCGCCGCCCTTGCCCGCGAGGCCCGCGACCTGCACCGGCAGCAGGATGCTGAGCAGCGGGACATAGCCGATCGTCCCACCGGCCCAGGCCAGCGCATAGAGCAGGATGAAGCGATCGATCGCCGAGCGCGGATCAGGCACTCGCCGGAACCGCCGGCGCTGCCACCGAATCCCGCTCATGAATGGTGGCGGAAACTACCGTCAGCGCGGCCGGCGGCGCTTCGCCCTTCTGCGCGGCGATGATCAGTTCGACCGCCTTGGACGTGGTTGCAGCGATCGGCTGATCGACCGCGGTCAATGGCGGCTGGGTAAAATGGACCAGCGGGGTGTTGTCGAAGCTGATCAGCGAGAGCTCCTGCGGCACGGCGATGCCCAGCGAACGCGCCACTTCGAGCGTGGCGAGCGCCATCTGGTCATTGCTGGCGATGATCGCGCTGGGCCGGTCGGGCCGCTCAAGCAGCTGCCGCGCAGCCGCCTCGCCCGAGGCATAGCTGAAATCGCCCGCGGCCAGCAGACCATCGGCCGGCAGGCCAGCATGGGCCATGGCCGCGCGCCAGCCATCGATCCGCCAGCCGCTCAGCGCATAGTCGCTTGAGCCCGAAATGAACCCGATCCGGCGGTGGCCACGCGCGATCAGGTATTCGGTCGCTTGCCGGGCCGAGCCTTCATCGTCCATCGAAACCGGGATCCCGGCGCCGGTCTGGACCGAGCCGATCCGGGCGAAGGGAATGTTCTGTTCGCCGAGGAAATTGACGATCTGCGGATTGTCGGAGTGCGGCGGGGTCAGGATGATTCCGTCCGGCTGCAGCGCGGCAATCGCCCCCAGCAGTTCACGCTCGACATGATCGGAATGGGTATCGACCAGTTCGAAGATCATCCGGTAGCCGTGCTCGGCGCACTTGAGCATGCCGCCCAGCAGCATCTGGTCGACCCAGTCGGTCCCTTGCCGCGCGCGCCAGTCCTCGATCGTCCGGTCGCGGTCGTTGATCGCCAGAATCAGGTATGAGCGCGATCCGCTCATCCGCTGGGCGGCGATCGACGGGACATAGCCCAGCTTGTCGATCGAAGCCTGAACCCGCTCCTTCATTTCCGGGCGGACGTTCGGCTCGTTGTTGATGACTCGGCTAACGGTCTGCAACGAGACGCCGGCATCGGCGGCCACGTGCTTGATAGTTACAGCCTGACGGCGTCTCGCCATCGATTACTTGCCCCCTTGCGCCGGACTGGTCCCGGCGGAGATCCCTTTCGCTTCCGGCGCTTGCCAGACGCGAACCCAATCGATCTCCATCCGCTTGGGATAGCCGTCCAGACGCACCCCGCCAAGCCCACGTGTTTCAGCCAGCTTGCCGCCGATCGCCAGGTTCAGGATCAGGTGGAACGGCTGGTCGAACGGCGCGCCAGGCGCCTGCGATCCGGTGGTGGACCATTCATCGGCCATGCGCACGGCATAGGTCTTGCCATCGACCTGCCAGGTGATCCGGTCCGCCTGCCATTCGATGGCATAGGTGTGAAAGCCACCCTTGAGCACTTCGGGGAACGGCACCTCTTCACCCTTGTGCTTGTTGGCTGGCCACTTGCCGCCGAAATGCAGCGTGCCCAGGATCGTGTTCTCGCGCCCGCCGGGGCACTTGGCGCAGGGTACGCCAAGGTTGACCGCTTCGAGGATGTCGATCTCGCCCGATGCCGCCCAGGCGCCGTAGCGATCCTTTTCCGGCAGCATCCAGATCGCCGGCCAGGTCCCTTGACCCTGCGGCAGCTTCGCGCGCACCTCGATCTTGCCATAGCGCCAGGCTGCCTTGCCGCGGGTGGTCAGGCGGGCCGAGCTGATATCGCGGGTGACCTCGGCCTCGGGCGTGGCCGCAGGGCGGCGCTGCTGCTCAGGCAGCGCCGGGCCGGTCACGCGCTCATGGCGCGCGGG
>JBEGOD010000134.1:0-8758 GCA_041182185.1 Pseudomonadota bacterium | reverse complement strand
CCGCCACCGGGTCCGCCGCCGCCGCCGCCCATCCCGCCGTACTGGAAGGCGGCATGGCCAAAGCGATCATAGGCCGCGCGCTTCTGCGGGTCTTTCAGGCAATCGTAGGCTTCGCTGATCGCCTTGAAGCGGGCCTCAGCCTCGGCATCGCCGGGGTTCTTGTCCGGGTGCCAGCGCATGGCGAGCTTGCGGTAAGAGGACTTGATCGCGGCATCGTCTGCCCCGCGCTCAACCTCGAGCAACTCGTAATAGTCGATTTCTACTGACATCGCCCCACCCCGATGCAGCACCCACCACCGCGCTGGTCAGCACGGTGGTGGGCATCATGCATGGCTTGCTCAGCCCTTGTTGTTTTCGTCGACTTCCGAGAATTCGGCATCGACCACTTCTTCCGCGCCTTCGGCTGCAGCAGCGCCAGCACCCGGGCTCGCGGCCGCAGCCTGTTCCTTCTCGTAAATCACCTGGCCCATCTTCATGGCCTTTTCGGTGAGCGCCGTGGTCTTGGCGGTCATGTCATCGACATTGCCGCCTTCGATGGCCGTCTTCGCTTCGGCAATGGCAGCCTCGATCTCGGCCTTGAGGTCGGCGTCGAGCTTGTCACCGTGTTCGGCGAGTTGCTGCTCGGTCGCGTGGACGAGGCTGTCGGCGTTGTTCTTCGCCTCGGCCGCAGCGCGGCGCTGCTTGTCCTCCTCGGCAAAGCGCTCGGCATCCTTGACCATCTGATCGATATCCGCATCGGACAGACCGCCCGAAGCCTGGATCTTGATCTGCTGCTCCTTGCCGGTGCCCTTGTCCTTGGCGCTGACGTTGACGATACCGTTGGCGTCGATGTCGAAGGTCACCTCGATCTGCGGCACCCCGCGGCGTGCCGCGGGAATGCCGACGAGGTCGAACTGACCAAGCATCTTGTTGTCCGCGGCCATTTCGCGCTCGCCCTGGAACACGCGGATCGTGACCGCCTGCTGGTTGTCCTCGGCGGTCGAGTAGACCTGGCTCTTCTTGGTCGGGATCGTGGTGTTGCGATCGATCATCCGGGTGAACACGCCACCCAGCGTTTCGATACCGAGCGACAGCGGGGTCACGTCGAGCAGCAGCACGTCCTTGACGTCGCCCTGCAGCACGCCAGCCTGGATCGCCGCGCCCATGGCGACGACTTCGTCCGGGTTGACGCCGGTGTGCGGTTCCTTGCCGAAGAAGTCCTTCACGACTTCACGGACGCGCGGCATGCGGGTCATCCCGCCGACCAGCACCACATCGTCGATGTCCGAAGCCTTCAGGCCGGCATCGGCCAGCGCCTTGCGGCACGGCTCCAGCGTGCGCTGGATCAGGTCGGCCACCAGCTTTTCCAGATCCGCGCGGCTGATCGTTTCGACCAGGTGCAGCGGCGTGGTGGTGCCGCCTTCCATGCGGGCGGTAATGAACGGCAGGTTGATTTCGGTGGTCTGGGCGCTCGACAGCTCGATCTTGGCCTTTTCAGAGGCTTCCTTCAGCCGCTGAAGGGCCAGCTTGTCGGTCTTCAGATCCATGTTCTCCTTGGCCTTGAACTTGTCGGCCAGGTATTCAACCAGCTTGGAATCGAAGTCTTCGCCGCCCAGGAAGGTGTCGCCGTTGGTCGACTTCACTTCGAAGACGCCGTCGCCGATTTCGAGCACCGAGATGTCAAAGGTGCCGCCGCCAAGGTCGTAGACCGCGATGGTCTTGCCGTCGTTCTTGTCGAGACCATAGGCCAGCGCAGCCGCGGTCGGCTCGTTGATGATGCGCAGCACTTCCAGCCCGGCGATCTGGCCGGCGTCCTTGGTGGCCTGGCGCTGGGCGTCGTTGAAGTAGGCCGGCACGGTGATCACCGCCTGGGTGACCGTTTCACCGAGGTAGCTTTCGGCCGTTTCCTTCATCTTCTGCAGGATGAAGGCCGAGACCTGGCTGGGCGAATAGTCTTCGCCGCCCGCCTTGACCCAGGCATCGCCGTTCTTGCCCTTGGCGATGGTATAGGGGACCAATTCGGTGTCCTTCTTGGTCACCGGATCGTCAAAGCGGCGGCCGATCAGGCGCTTCACCGCAAAAATGGTGTTGTCGGGGTTGGTCACCGCCTGGCGCTTGGCCGGCTGGCCAATCAGCCGCTCACCATCCTTGGTGAAGGCGACGATCGACGGGGTGGTGCGCGCACCTTCCGAATTTTCGATGACCTTCGGCTTGCCGCCGTCCATCACAGCCACGCAGCTGTTGGTGGTGCCGAGGTCGATACCGATAACTTTAGCCATATTACTGCCCATCCTTGGTCATATTTTGGACACCGCCTCTGCACCTTCCCAGTCCCGGCAAAGGTACCCTGCGGCTCGTTGACGAAAGGCGATATAGGTGTGGTTTCGCTTGGCACAAGGGCAGCGCCGCATTAGGCAGCGAAGCGATTTCAACCCCCTGGACCGAGGTTCCCGATGAAGCGCTTTGCCCCCCTGTTCCTGGCCGTCTCGATCGCCGCGCTATCCGCCTGCGGCCAGCAGCCGGCCAAGGATGAAGCCGCCAGCACCGCGCCCGAGGCCAAGCCCGGCCTGGCACTGAGCGAGGGGCAGCTGGTGCTTCCGGCGGTCAAGGGCAACCCGGCAGGCGGCTACTTCACGCTTGCCAACAATGGTGACAAGGCCGTGACTTTGGCCGCTGTCAGCGTCACCGGTGCAGCGCGGGCCGAGATGCACGAGACCACCGGTGAAAGCATGGCCCCGCTCGCCGGCCTGGAAATCAAGCCGGGGGAAACGGTGAAGTTCGAACGCGGCGGCAAGCACGTGATGGCCTTCGAACTCGATCCTGCGCTGACCGCTGGCGGGACGACCGAACTGACCCTGACCTTTGCCGACGGCGACAAGCTCTCCGCCCCGCTCAAGCTGGAAGCGCCAGGTGGCGACATGGATGACATGGCAGGCATGGACCACTCGGAGCACTCGAACTGAGCGAGCCTGATTCCAGCCATGCCTGTCCGGTCGGCGGCGAACGGCCGCTGACCGGAGGCGAGGTTGCACTGGTGCGGTCGGTGTTCGGCCGCGCGATTGATTGCGCCGAAGTCCGCATCCGCCGCCGCCGCTGGTTCCCGTTCCAGCCCCGTCGAGTAACCATGGCCCCGATGGGCCACCTGCACTTCCACCCAGCGTCAGAGAGCTACTGCGACGATTTTGCGGATGCCGATCTGCACCTGCAAGGCCACTTCATCCACGAGATGACGCATGTCTGGCAGGCCCAGACCAAGGGGCGCTGGTACCTGGTGCTGTGGCGGCATTCTTTTTGCCGCTATGACTACGCACTGAAACCCGGCTGGCCGCTCGAACGCTATGGCCTGGAACAGCAGGCCGAAATCGTGCGGCATGCGTTCCTGCTGCGGAATGGCGTCAAACTGGCCGGGGTTGAGGGCAAGAGGGCCTATGAGCAGCTCGTAAGCTTCAATTAAGCCATTGAGGTCTAAACTAACTGCTTCTCAAATAGTTGGCTCCATGATGTCTGCCGAACCTCAAAAAACAACAAAGACCGAGCTTCAAGTTGCGCGTTCAGATTTTCTCGACGCTGTCGCAGAAGTAGAGATCAGCCTAGTGCTGCTTGAGCGCCGACTGAACCTCAGGCCAAACAATGCAAGCCTTGGGCAGAAGACAGGACGTCTTCAAAAAATTGCGGATGAAACTGTCCGCGACGAAATTACTAAGGTCTTGCCAGACCTTGTCGAACTGAACAGCTTGCGCACCGAAATTGTTCATCGTCCAATGCGGGTAGCAGCCCTACATGGATCGACCAAGGCCGTCTTCATCGCTTGTCCAGATGAAGGCGAAAGTCCGCCGCTGGCGCGAATCATTACCGTCGCGCAGTTCGAGAGATTGGCGACCCGCGTAAAATCTGTCGGCAAGCAAATCGCTGAGATAAGAACCTAGTCCGGCTTCTTCGCCACCGCCACCATCGCCGGGCGCAACAACCGATCCTTGATCATGTAGCCGGCCTGCAGTTCCTGGATCACCGTGCCCGGTTCGGCATCGGCCGAGGGGACTTCGATCATCGCCTGGTGCTGGTTGGGGTCGAGCGGCAGGCCAACTGCGGCAATGCGGCTGATGCCGTGGGCGGCGAAGGCCTTGTCGATCTCGCGCCCGGTAGCCTCGATCCCGGCGACCAGGTTCTTGAGCTTGTCATCCTCGCGCAGTTCAGCCGGGATGGATTCGAGCGCGCGGGCCAGGTTGTCTGACACCGAGAGGATATCGCGAGCAAAGCCGGTTGCGGCATAGGCGCGCGCATCCTGGATGTCCTTTTCCAGGCGGCGGCGCACGTTCTGCGTTTCAGCCTTGGCGTAAAGCACTTCCTGCTTCGCCATCTCAAGGTCCACGCGCAGCCGATCGAGCGCTTCGCCCAGCTTGTCGGTTTCCTTGTCCAGCAACTCGTCAGGAACGCCGGCCAGTTCTGCTTCCACCGCGGGATCGCCCTGCGGCTTGGTTTCGTCAGTCATCTTGTCCAAAAACCTGTCTATCGGATCAGTTTGCCCAGCGACTGGGCCGTGAAATCCACCATGGGGACTAGCCGCGCATAATTCAACCGGGTCGGGCCGATAACCCCCACCACGCCGACCACCCGGCCTTCGCGATCGCGATAGGGCGAGGCGATCACGGACGAGCCCGAAAGCGCGAACAGGCGGTTCTCCGCGCCGATGAATATCCGTGTCGCCTCGGCCTCGCGCGCGGCGTCGAGCAGGTCGGCAACCGACTGGCGATTCTCCAGATCGTCGAGCAATTGGCGGACCCGCTCGATATCGGTCAGCGCAACCTCGTCGAGCAGGTTGGCCTGGCCGCGCACGATCAGGACGGGGCGCTGGGCGGCATCCTCGCTCCATACGGCCAGCCCGCGTTCGACCAGGTCGCGGCTGGCGGCATCGAGGGCGGTCTTGCCGGCCGCGATGTCGGCCCGCATGGTCCGCGCCGCCTCGGCCAGGGTCCGCCCGGCCAAGTGCGCGCTACTGTAATTGGACGTCTGTTCCAGCGCGCCCGGGGCCAGCCCCACCGGCAGTTCCACCACCCGGTTTTCCACCGCGCCATCCGCGCCGACCAACACGGCCAGCGCCCGGCCCGGGGCGAGCGGAACGAGCTGGAGATGCTGCAAGCGCGGCTCGCGGCGCGGAACCATGACCACGCCGGCTGCGGCGGAGAGTTCTGACAGAATTGCGCTGGTGGCGGTCAGCGCCGCCTCGATCGGACCCGGCTGGCCGAGCCGGCTCTCGATCGCCGCGCGTTCCTCCGCCGTCGGCTCAGCCACCTGCATCATGCCATCGACAAACAGCCGCAGCCCCTGATCGGTCGGCATCCGCCCGGCGCTGGTATGGGGTGCGGCCAGCAGGCCAAGCATTTCGAGCTCTTGCAGGACCGAGCGGATCGAAGCCGGCGAGAGATTGACGCCGCCCGGCCCGGCCAGGGTCTTTGAGCCGACCGGCTGCCCGGACGTCAGGTAGCCTTCCACCACCAGGCGAAAGATGTCGCGAGCGCGGGCATTCAATTCGGTGATCGGCTGGGTGGACATTGCGGGCCTAATGTAAAGGCTGGGCTTGCAGCCTCAAGCCCAATGCGCCTAACGCGGCGCGAAACCAAGCGAGGATTATCTATGCGACCTTCCGGCCGCGCGCCCGACGAGATGCGCGACATCAGCTTCGAACCGCACTTCACCAAGCATGCCGAAGGATCGGTGCTGGTCAGTTTTGGCCATACCAAGGTGATCTGCACGGCCTCGGTCGAAGAGCGCCTGCCGCCATGGCTGCGCGGCAAGGGCGAAGGCTGGGTCACGGCCGAATACTCCATGCTGCCCCGCGCCACCCACACCCGCGGCAGCCGCGAGGCAGCCAAGGGCAAGCAATCGGGCCGCACCCAGGAAATCCAGCGGCTGATCGGCCGCTCCTTGCGCGCCGTGACCGACCTCAAGGCGCTCGGCGAGCGCCAGATCACGCTCGATTGCGACGTGATCCAGGCCGACGGCGGCACCCGGACGGCGGCGATTTCCGGTGCCTGGGTGGCGCTGCGCCTGGCGGTCGATGGCCTGATCAAGCAGGGCCTGATCACCGGCGATCCGCTGCCACGCAAGATCGCGGCGGTCAGCTGCGGGATCTTCAAGGGCAACCCGGTGCTCGATCTTGACTATGACGAGGATTCCTCGGCCGATGCCGATGCCAACTTCGTCCTGATCGAAGGCGGCCAGATTGCCGAGGTCCAGGCCACGGCCGAAGGCGCGACCTATGACGAGGAAGGCCTGCTGCGCCTGCTCCGCCTCGCCCGGATCGGCTGCAACAACATCTTCGCGGCACAGGACGCGGCAGTGGCTGGGGCGACCGGCAAATGACCCGGCGGCTGGGCGGCGGAACCCTGGTGATTGCCACGCATAACGCGGGCAAGCTCAAGGAAATCGGCGCCCTGCTGGCTCCCTACGGCATGAACTGCATCTCCGCCGGCTCGCTTGGGCTGGCGGAGCCGGCCGAGACCGGCAAGACCTTTGTCGAGAACGCCCTGATCAAGGCGCGGGCGGCGGCCGAGGCTTCGGGCCTCCCCTCCCTGGCGGACGATTCCGGGCTCTGCGTCGATGCGCTGGGCGGGCGGCCCGGCGTCTATACTGCTGACTGGGCCGAACGGCAGTGGTTCGAAGGACCGGCCGGGCGCGACTGGTACATGGCCATGGGCAAGGTCGAAGGGCTGCTGTGCGAACTTGGCCCCGATGCGGACCGGTCCTGCCACTTCGCCTGCGTCCTCGCCGTGGCCTGGCCGGATGGCGAGACCGCAGTCTATGAAGGCCGCGCCAACGGCACGCTGACCTGGCCGCCGCGCGGCACGCTGGGGTTCGGCTATGACCCGGTCTTCGTGCCGCTGGGCGATACCCGCACCTTCGCCGAGCATGACCCGGCCGAAAAGCATGCGATCAGCCACCGCGCCGATGCCTTTGCCAAGCTGGTCGCGGAGCAGTTTGGCGGTTAAGACACCGCCATGGCCCGCGCGCTCTACATCCACTGGCCGTTCTGCCTCGCAAAGTGCCCCTATTGCGACTTCAATAGCCATGTCCGCGACAGCGTCGATCATGCCGCGTGGGAGACTGCGCTGCTGGCCGACTTGCGGCACGAGGCCGATCTGGCGGGAGGCGAGGCGCTCGACAGCATTTTCTTCGGCGGCGGCACCCCTTCGCTGATGCCGCCGGCGCTAGTGGCGCGGCTGCTGGCGGAGGCGGAGAAGCTCTGGGGTTTTGCCCCGGGCATCGAAATCACGCTGGAAGGCAATCCTTCCTCGGTCGAGGCCGCGAACTACGTCGATCTTGCAGCTGCCGGGGTCAATCGGGCCTCGCTGGGTCTGCAGGCGCTTGATGACCGGACGCTCCGTTTTTTGGGCCGGCTGCACGGCGTGGCCGAGGGATTGCGGGCAGTCGAAACCGCGCAGCGCGTGTTTGATCGCGTTTCCATCGACCTGATCTACGCCCGGCCGGATCAAACGGTTGCAAGCTGGGAAGCAGAATTGGCCCAGGCCATTGCCCTAGGCACGTCACACCTCTCACTTTACCAGTTGACCATCGAGCCCGGCACCCGGTTCGAAACCATGGTCCGCAAGGGCGACTTTACACCCCTCGATGATGACGCCGGCGCCGACCTGTTCACGCTGACGCGCGAGCAGACCGCCGCAGCCGGCCTACCCGCCTACGAAATCAGCAACCACGCCCGGATCGGTCAGGAAAGCCGCCATAACCTGACCTACTGGCGCTATCAGGACTACGTTGGCATTGGCCCCGGCGCTCATGGCCGGCGCGGCGGTGAAGCCACCGTGCGGCACAAGAAGCCGGAAAACTGGCTGAGCGCCGTTGCCGCCAATGGCCATGGGATTGTCGAAAGCCGCTTGCTCGGAATGCGTGAACAGGCCGCCGAGGCGATGCTGATGGGGCTGCGCCTGGGCGAAGGGATTGACCTTGCGGCCATGGCCGCGCGGTTCGGTCTTGCGACTTCGGCCTTGATCGATCCGGCGAAGGCTGAGCTTTACCGGCAGCAAGGCCTGGTCTGGCAGCAAGGCGCGCAGGTCGGGGTGACAGAGGAAGGAATGCCCCTGCTGGACGCCCTGCTCGGCGAACTGGTCCCGGCGGAACTGGTGGAAGCATGACCGCCGCTACAATCCTCAACACCTGGCATGATCATCTGGCCCAGGGTCGGCGCCGGTCTCCTCATACCGTGCGTGCCTATGTCGCCACGGCCGAGCGACTGATCGATGCGACCGGACTAGCAGATTGGGCCGCCCTCGCCCGGATCGATGCGGCTGCCTTGCGCCAGCAGCTCGCCCGTCGCCGCGCCAATGGCCTCGGCAATGCCTCGACCGCGCGGGAACTGTCGGCGCTGAAAGGCTTCATTGCCTTCGCGCGCGGCCAGGCCGGCATGGCCGATCCCTCTCCGCCGCGGATGCGCGGGCCGCGGATCAAAAAGGGCCTGCCGCGCCCAGTTACCCCGGATGAAGCGGTCAATCTGGCCGCCGGGGTTGAGGAGAACGCGGCGATCGAGTGGATCGGCGCGCGCGATCGCGCCGTGCTGCTGCTACTCTACGGCGCGGGCCTGCGCATTGCCGAGGCGCTGTCGCTGACTGGTGCGGCCTTGCCGCTGGGCGATGTCCTGACCGTGACCGGCAAGGGCGGCAAGCAGCGCGCCGTGCCGATCCTGCCGCTGGTCCGCGATGCGGTGGCCGATTACGCCGCCAAATGCCCCTGGCCGCTCGACAAGCCCGGTCCGTTGTTCCGCGGCGCC
>JBEGOD010000133.1:0-7537 GCA_041182185.1 Pseudomonadota bacterium | reverse complement strand
GACTGAGACGGTGACCTGCGCACCGTGCGGCATGGCCGTGGTGCGGATGTCGGTCAGGATCGCCAGGGCCAGCGCCTCGGGCAGGTCATCCGTGCGGCCGACCAGGGCAAATTCCTCGCCGCCAATCCGGGCGACGCTGGCGCGGATCTCGGCGATCCGGGCAAGGCGTTCGGCCACGATCCGCAGCACCTCGTCGCCCATGTCGTGGCCGTGGCTGTCGTTGATCGTCTTGAAGTGATCGATATCGACCAGCAGCAGGCGCAGCTCGCCCTGGCTGCCCAGTTCAAGCGCGTGGTCAAGCAGCGCGCGGCGATTGAGCAGGCCGGTCAGCGGATCGGTGCGGGCCAGGTCGTGCGTCTGGCGCTGGAGCAGCAACAGCTCGATCACGCTGCGCTGGTGCGAATTGACCATGTGCAGCTGGAACAGCGCCGCCACCGTCAGGCTGACCGCTACCGCCAGGTCGAGCCGGTAGCCCGAGGTATAGAGCAGCGCCAGCATCGGCACCAGGTTGATCAACAGGTTGGCCACCGCCGCGATGCGTGAGCTCGACAGGCAATAGGCGGTCGAAAACGCCCCCAGCGCGATGATGATCGGATAGTAGATCCGCTCTCCCGGCGGGGCGCCGAGCCAGGAATAGACGCACCAGGCGCTGCACATCACCGCGATCAGCGATGAAGTAACCGTCGCCTCGCGCACGAAGTAGCGGGCGCGGCGGACCGAGTTGCCCAGCCGCAGGTTGCGACTGAGGCTGAGCACGCCGGCCAGGCAGAACAGGAACATCGCCGTTGGCGTGCCATAACGCACCCACCAGCTTGCCCCCTCGGCCGCGGCGAGCCCGGCGGTGGGCGTGGTCAGCATCAGCGCGAAGAACAGCAGGCGCGAGTTGCGCTGCATCTGCACCGCGCCGCGCACCACGAATTCATCGCGGATCGCGTCGGGCACGTCGGGCGTGAAATAGCCCCGCAACATGGCCGCCAGCCTGGTCATGGTCAGGACGATAGGGGAAGCCCCTGAAAAATTTCTTAAGCGCTACAGCACGGTAAGCGAGATTTTAACGATGCGGCGGCAGGTTGCGCGGCTTCAACGGGGTCGCATCCGGGAGATCACTTGCCATGCCGCACGCCAGTCCGCACCAGGCGCCTGCCAATCCGAGCCTGCCCCAGAACGACACGCCGGCCCAGCAGGCCGCGCGCGCTGCGCAGCTGGCGGAAAGCCAGGCGGTCTATCGCTGGACGACGGCGGTGCCAGCGCTCCCCGGCGCGCCGCTGCTCGATGGGCCCCCGCCGGCCAATGAGCAGCCGACGCTGACCTGGCTGATCCTGTTGGCCGACGAGCTGCTGGCGATCGTCAAGAACCACCTGGCCGTGAAGAAGCTGTGGGCCGAGCAGGACCTGCTGCCCGCCGCGCCCGCCGCCATTGCTGCAGAGCTCGCCGCGCTGGCCGCGATCGAGCTGGCGATCGCTGCGATCAAGGACAAGATCGCCCACAACACTTCGGGCGGGACGATCTGGAGCCGGATTGCCGAGGATATCGAGCTGGCGCTGGGCGCGGCCGGGGCGGTTGCGCTCGATGCCGCGCTGCGCGATCACCTGGCCCACCTGTTCGACGTGGTCAGCCTTAGCGCTGCCGAACATGCCGCGCTGGGCAGCTGCACCCCGCGCGACCTGGACCGTTATCGCGAGCTGTTCCAGGCCCTGACCCTGCCGGCGATCGCCTGGACCTTCCAGGACGATGCCGAATTCGCCCGCCTGCGGGTGGCCGGTCCCAATGCCGTGCTGATCAAGCGGATCAGCGCCCTGCCGGCCAATTTCGCCCTGTCGGCCGAACGCTATGCCGCCGTTGTCGCCGGCGATACGCTGGCGGCCGCCCTGGCGGCGGGCCGGGTCTACCTGTGCGACTATGCCGCGCTGTCCGGGCTGGTCCCAGGATCCTATCAGGGACAGGCCAAGTATACCTACCGGCCGATGGCGCTGTTCGCCGTGCCGCCGGGCGGGGCCAGCCTGGTGCCGGTCGCGATCCAGTGCGGGCAGGATGGCTCGGTCGATCCGGTCTTTACGCCCACGGTTCGGCCCGACGAACAATGGGGCTGGGATATTGCCAAGTTCATCGTCCAGGTGGCCGATGGCAATTATCACGAGCTGGTGGCCCACCTGGCCCACACCCACCTGGTGATCGAGGCCCTGGCGCTCGCCACCCGCCGCCACCTGGCCGAGGTCCACCCGCTGTGGGCGCTGCTGGTGCCGCATTATGAAGGCACGTTGTTCATCAACAACGCCGCCGCCACTTCGCTGATTACCCCGGGCGGGCCGATCGACCACATCTTTGCCGGGACCATTGCCTCGAGCCAGGCCCAGGCGGTCGCAGCGCGGCTGGAGTTCGATTTTACCCGGCGGATGTTGCCGCACGACCTCAAGGAACGCGGCGTCGACGATGCCGGCCGCTTGCCCGACTATCCCTATCGCGACGATGCCCTGCTGGTCTGGCAGGCGATCCGCGGCTGGGTTTCCGGCTATGTCGGGCTTTACTATGCCAGCGATGCCGCGGTGGCCGGCGATCCCGAACTGACCGCCTGGTGCGCGGAACTGCAAGGGCAGGGGCAGCTCAAGGGCTTCCCCACACTGACGACGGTCGATGCGCTGGTCGATGCCGGCACGATGATCCTGTTCACCTGCAGCGCGCAGCACGCGGCGGTCAACTTCCCGCAGCGGGACATCATGGAATTCGCGCCCGCCGTGACCGGGGCCGCCTGGCAGGCCGCCCCGCTGGAACGCCACGGCCATGACCGGGCCGACTGGCTGGGCTATCTGCCGCCGCTCGCCCCGGCCTTGCAGCAAGTCGAAACGCTCTACCTGCTCGGCTCGCTGCACTATCGCCCGCTCGGCACCTACCAATCGCGCGATTTTCCTTATCCGGCCTGGTTCCAGGACCCGCGCGTGACCGGCCCGGAAGGCCCGTTGGTGCGGTTCCAGGCCAGCCTGCAAGGGGTGGAGCAACGGATCGTCACGCACAATGCCCAGCGCCGGGTAACCTATCCCTATCTGTTGCCCAGTCGGATCCCGACCAGCACCAATATCTGACGGGGCTTGAAAAAGGCTTGGGCGGCGAGCGGGGATAGACCCGCAACTTCACTTGGCGTTCAGGCAGGCTCTGGCTATAGGCGGGCCATGCCAGAAAATTCCATCGCCAGATCGCCGCTAAAGCTCGCCCTTGTCGTCACCGCCGCTGCGGCCATGCTGGTTACCGCCGGGTGCGCCGGCCGGGGCAGCAAGGCCAAGGACACGGCCTTCGTCGCGCGCGATGTCGATACGCTCTACATGGCAGCCAAGGACCGGCTCGATCGTGGCGATACCAGGATCGCCGCCGCGCTGTTCGACGAGGTTGAGCGCCAGCATCCCTATTCGCCCTGGGCCCGCCGCGCCCAGCTGATGAGCGCCTTCTCCTATTACGTGGCGCGCGATTATACCAAGGCGACCCAGTCGGCGCAGCGGTTCCTGTCGATCCACCCCGGCAACCGCGATGCGCCCTATGCCTATTACCTGATCGGCCTGTGCTATTACGAGCAAATCAGCGATGTCAGCCGCGATCAGAAGATCACCCGGCTGGCGCTGGATTCGATGAACGAAGTGGTGCGGCGTTATCCGGGCACCCGCTATGCCTCGGACGCGCGGCTCAAGATCGACCTGGTCAACGATCACCTGGCCGGCAAGGAAATGGAGATCGGCCGCTTCTATCAGCGTTCGGGCCGCTGGCTGGCCGCCAACCTGCGCTTCCGTAACGTGGTCGAGGGCTACCAGTCGACCAGCCACACGCCCGAAGCGCTTTATCGCATGGTCGAAAGCAACCTGGCGATCGGCGTCCCGGCCGAAGCGCAAAAGGCCGCTTCGGTCCTTGGGGCCAACTATCCCGGCAGCGAATGGTACGGCAAGGCCTATGCCCTGATGCAGAAGTACGCGCCGAATACCCCGGCGGTCTGATGCACCTGGCCCGCGCGCGGTCCGATTTCTACTCCAATGGTTGACATTTGATCGCGGCGGGCGCTGAAATAGCCGCGCATGCTTTCGCAGAAGACCCGCTATACCATTCGTGCATTGCAGCACCTCGCCGATCACTATCGCGAGGGGCCGATCCGGCTTGATGCCATTGCCGAGGCGCAGAACATCCCGCGCAAGTTCCTGACCGTGATCCTCTCGGAAATGGGCCGTGAAGGGCTGGTGGTCTCGACCCGCGGGCGCGACGGCGGCTATGAACTGGCGCTACCCCCGGTCGACATTCGCTATGGCGATATCATCCGGCTCACCCGCGGCAGCCTGGCCTTGGTCCCCTGCGCCAGCCGCAACGCGCACGAGCACTGCCAGAACTGCCTGCCCGAGGCCGAATGCCGCCTGCGCGGACTGATGCTGACCCTGCGGGATGAGATGGCGACCATGCTCGACCGGATGAGCCTGGCCGATCCGATCACGTTGGAGCCGCCCTTCGCCGATAGCTGAGGTGGGGTCGTTCCGGCTGCCGCAGGAAAGCGGCGCTTCGCCGGCTACAAGCAAAAACTGCATTGTCTATCGAAATGGTGGAGATACCATCGGGGCGAAAGGAATCGTCCGATGCAAGGCTCTCGCCCCCTGCTGGCTCGCCAGCCGCAATCCGCGCCAAGCGATGCCACCGAAGCCGCGCTGCGCGCTGCGGCCGAGGCAATCGGACGGTTGCAGTTCGGGGTGGTCCAGCTGGTCGTCCATGACGGCCGCGTGGTCCAGCTTGAAGTGACGGAGCGCCAGCGCTTCGTCTGAACAGTCGACGGGGCCGGCTGCGCATGGCCGGCCCCGTACCCATTTCCCCGCAGACCGGACCGCCGGATGCGACCCGACCCAACCCTTGGAGCCGAGTCATGCATCCGTTCGTCCGTCCTGTCTTGCTGGCCAGTGCCTTTGCCCTGCCAGCCACTGCCTATGCTGCCCCTGCCGATAATGAAGCCGAAGCGGCCGCGCCCGAACAGGACGGCGCCACGGCGCGTGCGACCCGCGAAAGCAGCGATGTGATCATCGTCACCGCCCGCCGCCGCCAGGAAACCGCGCAATCGGTGCCGCTGGCGATCTCGGTGATCCGGGGGGATTCGATCGAGGCGACCGGCAACTTCAATGTCGTGAAGCTCCAGACCCTGGCCCCGACATTGCAGGTCTATACTTCCAACCCGCGCAACACGGCGGTCAATATCCGCGGGCTGGGCGTGCCCTTCGGCCTGACCAGCGACGGGTTCGAGCAGGGCGTGGGGATCTATGTCGACGATGTCTACAATGCCCGCGTCGCGGCCGCGACATTCGACTTCCTCGATGTCGAACAGGTCGAGGTGCTGCGCGGGCCGCAGGGTTCGCTCTATGGCAAGAACACCACGGCCGGGGCGATCAACATCACCACCAACCAGCCGACGTTCGACTTCGAGGCGCGGGCCGAGCTGACCCTGGGCAACCTGGACTTTACCCAGGCCAAGGCGGCGGTATCCGGCCCGCTCTCGGACACCATCGCCATTCGCCTGGCCGGGGCCTTCACCGATCGGCGCGGCACGATCTACAATGTCACCACCCGGCAATATATCAACGAGCAGGACAATCGCGGCCTGCGGGCGCAGCTGCTGTGGCAGCCGAGCGACGATTTCTCGATCACGCTGTCGGGCGATTACAGCGTCCAGAACCCGGAATGCTGCGGCACGGTGTTCGTGCGCACCGGCCTGACCCAGCGGGCGCTGGCCCGCCAGTACGAAGCGCTGGCCGCGCTGCAGAACTACCAGGTGGTCAGCCGCGATCCCTTTGCCCGGCTGACCGACATCGATGCGCCGCTCAATGCCGGCAACAAGATCGGCGGCGTTTCGGCGCGGGTGAAGTGGGACCTGGGCGATGGCACGCTGACCTCGATCACCGCCTGGCGCTTCTGGGACTGGAAGCCGGAGAACGACCGTGACTTTACCGGGCTGTCGATCGTCTCGGCCTCGAACAACCCCTCGCAGCAGGACCAGTACAGCCAGGAATTCCGCTACAACTATTCGGGCGACCGGATCGATTTCGTGGCGGGCCTGTTCGGCTTTCACCAGCGGATCGATACCCAGGGGCTGGAGCAGCAGGGCGCCAATGCCAGCCGCTGGAACCTGACCGGGGCACTGGCGCTGAACCCGGCGGTGCTGAGCGGGCTAACCGCGCGCAACACCCAGTACCTCAAGAGCACCAGCGCGGCCCTGTTCGGCCAGGTCAGCTGGAAGGGGACTGACCAGCTGACGGTGCAGCCGGGGCTGCGGATCAACTATGACAAGAAGTCCGGCTTCTATCAGCGTGTCGTCACCACCGGCACCGGCGCATTGCTGACCTGCCCGCAGCCCGCCGGCAGCGTCGGCGCCGCGCAGTGCGGGGTCTATCAGCCGCAGCTCAGCGCGCCCTCGGTGGCCGACTGGAACTTCAGCTATGACCTCAACGTCAATTACAAGCTGGGGCGCGACGTGCTGGCCTATGCGACCTATGCCAAGAGCTTCAAGACCGTCGGGATCAACCAGAACGGCCTGCCGACCGATGCGGCGGGCAATCCGATCCTGTCGGCGGGCACGATTCGGCCGGAATCGGTCAATCATTTCGAAGTGGGGCTGAAGACCCAGTTCCTGGACCGCAAGGCCACCTTCAACCTGACCGCCTTCCTGACCGACATCTCGGATTACCAGGCGACCGTCACCAATGGCCAACTTGGCGTGCTGCGCGGCTACCTTGCCAATGCCGGCAAGGTCCGCTCGCAGGGGCTGGAGGCGGACTTCAAGATCCGCCCCAGCGACCGGTTCAGCGCCTATGCCAATGCCGCCTATACCGATGCCAAATACGTGAAGTTCGTCGATGCGCCGTGCCCGCCGGAACTGTCGGGCGGCACGACTGTGGGGGCGGGCCAGGCGCCGAGCGCACCGGGCACGCCCGGCGGGCTCAGCCCGGCCAACTGCGACATTTCCGGGCAGCGCCTGCCCGGTGTGTCGAAGTGGGCCTTCGCTTATGGGATAGAGGCGAATGCGCCGTTTTCGGCCTTTGGCAAGGACGGCCAGCTCTATCTCGGCGTGGACGGCAATTACCGCTCGGACTTCTCGTCCAATCCCTCGCCGTCGAGCTATACCAATGTCGCAGGCTATGCGCTCACCAACCTGCGCGCCGGCTTCCGCAGCGCTGGGTTCGATCTCTACGGCTGGGTCCGCAACGTGTTCGATGTCGGCTATTTCGACCTGCTCCAGGTCGCGCCCAGCAATGTCGGCCTGGTCGTTGGCCAGCCGGGCGATCCGCGGACCTTCGGGGCGACGCTCAAGCTGACGCTCTGACGGCACACCTTTCGGCGGCGGGCGATCTTCTCTCCTCGTCGGGCCGCCGCCGGAAGACGTGCGATCCCTTTCATCCGGGGATCGGCTAGCGGGGGCGGGGTAGCTGCGGCTGCCTCGCCCCTTAGCGCTTGTGCACGGCGGGATTTGCCCTGCGCGCCATGTGCCGCTAGAACAGGCCGCGAACATGCTGACCAGACTGTCCATCCGCAATGT